>JBBISZ010000242.1:0-4433 GCA_037441045.1 Deltaproteobacteria bacterium
TTCTTTCAAGATGCTCGGATATAATCTTGGTCTCTGCAAGAAGTGGCATAAAATTTGTGTCCCCATTATATCGTGGTACTACATGGATATGTAGATGTTGATCTACCCCTGCGCCTGCAACCCTTCCAATATTCATTCCTACATTAATCCCCTGAGCATTGTATCTACTGTTAAGTATTCTTATTGAATAATCTGTAAATCTAAATAGTCTCTTCATCTCCTCATCGGTGAGCATCGACATATCGGCCGTATGTTTATTTGGAACAACCATAAGATGTCCAGAATTATAAGGATATTTATTCATAACAACAAATATTAGATCATCTTTATACAGAATTAGATTTTCTCTATCTTTACCCTCTCTGGGTTTTTCGCAGAATATACATCCGGTCTCATTAATACTGTTCCTTATATACTCACCTCGCCATGGCGCAAATATTCTATCCATAATTCAACTCCTGTAAACTTAATCACTCAAAACTGATTACTATGAGCAGAATCAATCTCACGAATTCTATACTTTTTAAAGATATAAAAATCAAAAAATAAAATTATTTTATATCAATATCGTAGTTGCTCAAAAACCAGAAAGAGAACCCCTTTTTTTTCAGGTCCAGTCTTTCTTCAATGTCCTCAGAAAATGATTCCATTAACTCCTTAAAGAAAGAAGGTGTCTGTTTTTTGGGGTATACTGTTTGGGGAGAACCACTCAAATTGAGATCTTTCCAGAGCGATTCGGCGGTATCTTCGATCGTCCCTATCTCATCTACAAGTCCAAGATTCTGAGCAGCAAGACCTGTCATTATTCTTCCATCGGATATCTCCCTGATCTTCTCAACCTCAATCCTTCTTCCTTTTGCAACCGCTTCAATAAACTGATTGTGAATATCTTTTGTAACGTCAAGTAGAAGTTCTCTCTCCTCAGGTGTCATTTCCTTAAATGGACTTCCTATATCCTTATATTTCCCACTTTTTATTGTCTCTACATCTATCTTGAGCATTTTTACAAGCTGTTCCACATTGACAGTTTGCATAATTACGCTTATTGAACCAACTATAGAACCTGGATTTGAGAAGATTTTCTGCCCGGCAGAGGCGATATAATATCCACCTGATGCAGCAATATTCCCTATGGAGACATAGACCTTTTTTGTCTTATTGAGTTTGAGAATCTCACTGTAAATTTCCTGTGTAGGACCGACTGCACCTCCAGGGGAATCTATTCTAACGATAATCCCTTTTATGTCAGAATCAGATTTAAATTTTTTAAGGTGCTTGAGTATTATTTTTGAGTCTTCAATTATACCCTTTATCTCTACAATACCAATTTGTGGTCCTGAAATAATCTTCTCTCTATCAAATGATGGGAAGAAGCAGGAATTTAAGGTAACAACAATAAAAACAGTAAATATAAGATATAAAAATTGTTTTTTCATTAAGAAGTATATTATTCTTTGTCCCTATCTTTCTTAAACTGTTCCAGTATACCTTCCTGTTTGAGGATATCTCCAAGCTTGCCTTTTGAATCCTCTTCTTTCTGCTGATATGACTTGAAGTCCTCTTCCTCTCCGAGTTTTGCCAGTGCCTTCATAGATAGTGCAACTTTTCTATCGTTGTGATTGATATCAATGATCATTACCCTGACCATATCACCTTCTTTTACAACCTGTTTTGGATTATCTATCCTTTCCTCTTTCATCTCACTGACATGAAGAAGACCCTCAATACCCGGGATAATCTCAACAAACGCACCAAAATCAGTTACCTTTACAACCTTCCCCTGCACCTTTGAACCTACTGAATATTCTTCAGTAAATTGTGTCCATGGATCCGGCGTAAGTTGCTTTATACCAAGTGAAAATCTTTCATTCTCTACATCTACATTGAGTACAACCGCCTCTACCTCATCATTCTTCTTATAGAGTTCACCCGGATGCTTAATTCTCTGTGACCATGTCAGGTCAGAGATATGAACAAGCCCATCAATACCCTCATCCACTCCAATAAATATTCCAAAATCTGTAATGTTCTTTATCTTACCTTTTACTCTTGTTCCGATCGGGAATCTCTCTTTTAAGAGTAGCCATGGGTTGGGCTCAAGCTGTTTCATACCGAGGGATATTCTCCGATTGGCAGGGTCTACATCCAGCACCACAGCCTCAATAGTATCCCCTATATTAAACATTTTTAGCGGATTTTTGCTCTTCTTTGTCCAGCTAATTTCACTTACATGAACAAGACCTTCTACGCCTGGCTCTATTTCAACAAATATCCCATAATCAGGTAGGCTGACTATCTTACCCTTTACCTTTGTTCCTATAGGATATTTTTCATGAACTTTGAGCCAAGGATCTTCAGTCATCTGTTTTATTCCCAACGATACCTTTTCGTTTGCATGGTCAAACTTAAGAACTTTTACCTGAACCTCATCTCCAACATGGAACATCTCTTCTGGATGATTAATCCTTCCCCATGTCATATCTGATATATGCAAAAGCCCATCAACTCCTCCAAGATCAATAAAAACGCCATATTCAGTGATATTTTTCACTATACCTTTTGTAATCTCGCCTTCCTTTATCCTTGCAAGGGTATCTTTCCTCTGTTCCTCTCTCTCCTTCTCAAGGATCTGTCTTCTTGAAAGTACGATATTTCCTCTCTTTTTATTGAACTTTATAATCTTGAATTTTGCGACCGTACCTATCAGTTTTTCAATATTCTTTATTGGCCTCAGGTCAATCTGAGATCCTGGAAGAAATGCCTTTACCCCTATATCAACAGACAATCCCCCTTTTACCTTTGCTACAATTGTACCCTCGATCGGTGTGTTATTTTCATAGGCGCTATTAATATCATCCCATACCTTAATTTTATCAGCCTTCTCCTTGGAAAGTACTATCAATCCTTCATTGTCCTCATACTGTTCAAGTAATACTTCAACCTCATCGCCCTCTTTTGGTATTTTTGTGCCAAACTCCAGAATATTAATCTTACCTTCAGATTTGAGCCCTACATCTACCAGCACATAATCTTTTTGAACCTTTACGACCTTTCCTTTGATCAGCTCACCCTCTTCTGGACCAATCTTCTTCTGATCTACTGCCTCGAGCAGTTTGGCGAATGACTCTGGCGAATCATCATGTTTACTTCCTTCAAATTCTACAATCTTCCCAACTTCTTTGATCTTCTCTTCCATTAAAAACCTTCCACATATTGCCCTGACACCGCCTTATCAGGGGTTATTGATAGTTCTTCTCTGAATTCTGCACAGGCGGATACAGAATCCAGTAAAATGAGGAAATTTACCTAATACTAAAAAAAGACAATGTCAATATAATAAAATTACCCTTTAGTTGAACAATATACCAACTAATACTCTATAATATTGAACAAAATTTTATGTTTATAGTGAGAATCAGAATCACAATAAATTTTCAAATTTTATAAATTTATAAAAACATGAAATATGCGTTTTAAATTGTCAAGAATAATTTACACACATATATCAGCGATTATTATTGATTTTTTTACAATGAATGTTAATAGATTAAACCTATTAAAGGAGGTAATAATGAATAGTATTGAATTTGCAAAGCTTTTTCTAAAAAACAAATATAACAAAAAATTAACGCAGGATAGTTCAGATAAAAGACATTTTTCAGATATGTTTCTTCAGGATTTTATTGAGGTCTCGAAAGTTTTACTGAATGTTGAGGCTATTTCACTATTTGTTACAAAGGAAAAGGAAGAGGAAATTTACGCTATTGCCTCGGCTGGTGCAGGTACAGATGATCTAAATAAAATCACAATTAAATTTGGCATAGGTATTGTTGGACACACAGCAAAAGAGAGGGTGCCAATTATCAGCAATAATCCAGAAAATGATGTTAGATTTAATAGAGGTTTTGACAGAAAGACGGGATTCAGGACGAAAAATCTGTTATCCTTCCCTGTCATTATTCAGGAGAAACCTATTGCAATAATTGAATTTATCAACAAGTTTGAAGGTGAGTTCGGAGACTCTGATATAGCAATTCTTACAGACCTTATTAATGCAATAAAGGATTTTTTACATATTGCAATAAAGAATAATTCATCTTTAAGAAACTAATAAGAAGGAAGGTTTGATATGTCATATATAGAATGGCTCAATTCAAAAAGCATCAAATACAAAAAGTGTTTTTATAATCTCAGTGTTCCATCTCTTATTGAACATAGCATAAAAAAAGAAGAGGGAATACTCGGGGCAAATGGTACACTTGTCGTAAAAACAGGGGAACGTACGGGTAGATCTCCTGACGATAGATTTATTGTAAAGGACAGTCTAACAGAAGACAGCATAGATTGGAACAAAATAAATCTTCCTACCACTGATGAGGTCTACAAACATATACTTGAAAGAATAAAGGGTTTTTTAACAGAGAGAGAGATCT
>JBBISZ010000243.1:0-890 GCA_037441045.1 Deltaproteobacteria bacterium
CAGGCAGGCGCCATCTATGGCAACAGAATCGCCCGTTTTGACATTTTTAGATACAAACGAATCCTCCACGCTTAGAAGGGCACCACCTGAAGATCGCTTAATATCAACTACCCGTCCTGAAGATTCTATCAAACCTGTAAACATCGCTCCCTTCCCTGTGATAAATAGATATTACATCATTGCCGCTCAACCTGACCTCTGAGGGTCTATATGGTGTATCGCAAACACTCATTATCTGATCCTTAAGAAAGAATTGCCTTCCCTCAGGACCAAAGAGAACCGGCGCCATACACAAAATCAGATTATCAACAGCATCTTCCTTTATAAAATTCGTAAAAACCTCGCTGCCACCCTCAACCAGCAGGTATAATATATTCATTGAACCGAGATATTCAAGGATTTCTCCCGCAGAAATTTTATGATCCTTTGAACCGAGCGGGACCACCTTTACTCCTCTTTTCTCAAATATCAGACGACGCTCTCTCTCTTTTACAAAAGCCCTTCTGGTGGTCAGGATTATCCTCTCCTGCCCATCATCATTAAAAATCCTGTATCCTGTTGTGAGTGAAAGATTCCCATCCAGAACAATCCTTGACAGCCTTTTCCCATTAGATTTTCTGAGCAATCTATAATTGAGTCGGGGATTATCCTTTTTTACGGTCCCTGCACCTATCAAAACGGCATCCGAGAGAAATCTCAATCTATGTACAAACCTTCGGGTCTCTATTGAGGTAATATACTTTGAATTGCCTTTGCTATCTGCTATCTTGCCATCAAGAGAGGAGGCGATCTTCATTGTGACAAATGGGATTTTCTTCTTTATCCATCTGGTAAAACCACAGTTTAGAGATTTGAGTTCATCCATCTCAATAAGACTTACTTCAATTCCG
>JBBISZ010000243.1:945-4420 GCA_037441045.1 Deltaproteobacteria bacterium
AGCATCCACTCAGGGATGTGTCCTCACATAGTGGGTACAGGGTTCAAGAGTAACATACATGGTAGAACCACTGATTTCCTCCATGCAATTATTTATTGCCTCTATCTCAGCGTGAGGAAGACCCGCTTTCTTATGAAATCCTCTCCCGATTATTCTTCCATTTTTTACAATTAGAGCACCCACCGCAGGATTTGGAGAAGTATAAGGTAATCCCTTCTCAGCAAGCAGAGCCGCCTCTTTCAGATAATTAAGATCATTTTCACTCATTTTCCTGTTCACCCTGACCTCTTCTTATAGATCTCTTTCTTACCTTCAACATCCCCTTTACTTCATTGAGCAGTTCCTCTATATCACCAAATGAGCGATAGACACTGGCAAACCTGATATATGCGATCTTGTCAAGATTCTTAAGCCTCTCCATAACAAGTTCGCCTATAAGACCCGAACTTACTTCCTTATCTCCAGATTCTATGAGCATCCTTTCAATTTCAGTCACTATCTCTTCAAGCGTGGTAGTTGCAATTGGTCTCTTTTCACATGCCTTCTTAAGACCCGTAAGAATCTTCTGCCTGTAATATGAATCCCTCCTTCCGTCCTTCTTTACTACCACCGGCAATTCAAATTCTACAACCTCAAATGTGGTAAAACGCTTCCTGCAGGAGAGACACTCCCTTCTTCGTCTAATAGAGAGTTCGTTCTTTGAGACCCTGGAATCTACCACACGGGTATCTGAAGATCTACAATAAGGACACCTCATTTATTCTCCATCTTTATAAGTTCAACTCCTGCCTCATTGAGCATTTCACTCGAGAGATCATCTGTATATCCATCCTGATAAATCACCTTTTTAATCCCTGCATTTATAATCATTTTTGCACAGATAACACAGGGTTGATTTGTACAATAGATTATACCATCTTCTGTTGAGATACCATGCAATGCAGCCTGTATAATGGCGTTCTGTTCAGCATGTAATCCCCTGCAGAGTTCATGCCTCTGTCCCGATGGAATCCCGAGTCTTTCCCTCAGGCAGCCTGTCTCTATACAGTGTCTTACACCCTTGGGTGCACCATTGTAGCCTGTTGAAATTATATGTTTGTCTTTTACAATTATTGCACCTACCTTTCGTCTCAGACAGGTGGATCTACTCGCTGCAAGCCTTGCAAATGATAAAAAATATTCATCCCAGGATGCTCTGTTATTCTCCATAACTCCTCCACTGCCAGACAAACAATCAGGCATCAGCCCGCTCGTCTCTATAACTCCAAATTTTGATCCATGCAAATGATAAAACTTCAAATGTCACTATTATCTGCTAACCTGTAGATCACTCAAAGGCAGTTCAATTACAAAGGCTGCACCTGAGGTAAACCCCCTATCCAGATATATTCTGCCACTATGTTCAAGTATCGTCTTCTTTACAAGACTGAGGCCAATACCAGTGCCATATTCTTTTGTAGTAAAATACGGTTCAAAGATTACATCAGATATCTTTTCATCTATCCCCTTTCCATCATCCTCAACTCTCAAAATATATTTATCACCATCTATATGTGAACCTATTTTTAGCCTTCTTGCTCCTGCCTCAATAGAATTTTGAATTAGATTTTCAATCGCCTTCTTTATCATCAGTTTGTCGAGTTCTAACACGGCTTTCTGTACATTCAAATCGGTCTCTACATTGATGCTTTCTCTATAATAATTATTTGATTTCAGGATGTCCTCTATTAGTTCATCGACAATGACAGGCTCCTTTACAGCAACTGGCATTCTGGCAAACTCCCTGAACTGTTCGATTATCCTGTTGAGTGCCGATATCTCCTCCTCAACTATCTCCTCCGAACGCTTCAAAAGCTCCCTGAATTTTTCATCTTCTCCACTGTATCTGGCACAAATCTCCTGAAATGTCAGCCTTATCGGAGTAAGAGGATTTTTTATCTCGTGGGCTATTCTCCTCGCCACCTCCTGATATAGTGAGATCTTTTCAAGATATGTCTCTCTCTCGCGCGAGAGTTTCAATTCACTCGACATCCTGTTGAGCTCAATTGCCAGCTCACCCATCTCATCTTTTGATTTTACAACAACCGGTTCATCCATAATATTATTCTTTATTCTTCTGATACCCTTTCTGATCTCCTTTATCGGGGAAAGGAACAAACGCAACTGTATAAAACTAAAAAGCACCATCAGCAAAAAAGATACACCAAACAACAATACATAAATTCTTACATAAAATGTGCTCAGGTCTTTTCTGATATTGGAGATGTTTTCATGAATATGAATGACATCTGATATTGTCTTCTGATTCTTTACAACAATCTCAGGAACTTTAAAAATACAGGCAAATCCTTCTCTCTCTTTTATAGGTTTTGAAACATATTGAATGTTTTCACCTGTATAAAACCCAGGCATTAATGCTATTTCCTCATTACCGTACTTAATAGACACCAGATCAGTATAGGTAGAGATATTCCTCATAATATCATCTCTTATTGAATTCCTGCTCTGAAAACTATTGGAGGATTTCAGATTTTCAAAAAGATCACGACAGATATAGTCATACAACCTCTTTCTTGTAGCAATCTCCTCTTTGGACACCTCATATATCTGCTCAATATCTCTACCAATACGTGGATTGAGACCTATAGAAAGAGATTCATCTACAATCTTATTTACCAGATAAACAGAGATAATCCCCATAAGTAAATGGACAATGATAATAAGCAGGAATATCTTGCTCTGAAAACTCATTTCTTTTTATGAATCTCACCCACACTCAATGATTTTATCTCATATTTTAATGAATTATCGGTATTGAATTCGGGGATAAAGGTATTTGCAAAAGATCCAAATATAGTTCTTGTTGCACTCTCTTTCTGAACCAATTCCGGATCCGACAGATACTCCTTTATCTTCTCGATAATCTCCCTTGAGACAGGGTTGATGACTACCTTTGCCTTCACCTGATAGATACCATCAACCGTCAGAAGATTACTATTACACAATTCTATATCGTGAAGATTGGAGAGCATATTCATTATCTCATTCTTATCCTTTGTTGACATGAGCATCCTTTTTTCAGGGTCAAAGATGCTCAGGATAAACTTCTCCTCCCAGACATCATATACAACCTCAAACAGAAAGCTCTTCTCCAGAATAACTCTGTTCTTCTTCTTATCTTTTATCTGCACAGAAATGATTACCTTATTTGTAAGTCCTGATGAAAGTCTCTTTGTTATATCTTTCAAATTTTTCTGAGGGATCTTAATTTGTAAAAAAATCTTATCTTCATCCTTTTTTAGAAAAATCCCATCTTCCGCATATAGTTTTGCGGCAGAAAAAACGATCAAAATCGATGCAAATAAAAATAGAATTAATTTTCTCATGCCTTAAAACTTGTCAATGATAATATCAAGAAAATACGCCATAGAGAACTTCAGAATTCCATATTCAGTATCAGCCTTAAAGCCTATAT
>JBBISZ010000244.1:0-3022 GCA_037441045.1 Deltaproteobacteria bacterium
TGATGTGCTTGAATTTACAGGGAATGATAAGTATTACGGCGATATTACTCTTGGAAAATTTTACGAATGGCTCTATGGATATGCTGATACACCTTTTGGGAAACATATAAGTTTTGGAGATACCTCTGCTTTTGTAGAGGGGATTGATGTTCAGGGCTCAGCCGCAGGCAGGGCATATAAATTTTCAGAGCTTGCAGCAAAGTATGCAAGCTGGAGGAATAATAAAAAGGGTTTTAAGGGTCGACTACTTCATTATGTTTTGATGGATAGACCTCTTCCAGATGCAGACAAACCTGAGAGCCGCATTTTTAATAGCGGAGGGGCCTTTTTTATGGAAAAGAATGTTTCAGAAGATTCATTTTATGGAGTGCTGTGGAATTGTAGTAAAACGGAATATCATTCTCACAAAGAGGTAAATGCCATCTACATCTCAGGACTTGGAGAGCATCTGATCAGAAATTCGGGGTATGCAGGGGCTGGGAAATCTGCACTTGGTTATGGATATGATTATATAAACAATTTTGCCCCGTCCGGGAATACGGTTACTATTGACAATCAGGATCATCAGGCAGCATATAAATACGGCGACGGAATAGTTGATGGTTTTGCAACGGATATGGGACTGGATTTTGCAACAGGATTTTCGGGTAGTACCCTTCCGAATGGAAAGCATTATAGAAACTTTATATTTGTTCATCCTTCGGAAGAGACTTTCGGATACTTCGTTATCCTTGATGAGATTTATGCTCAGAAGAAATCCACAGTGCAGATATATATTCATCCAAATTCGGATACGATAGTTGAGAAGGCTCCAGATGAGAGATATGAAGCAAAGATATCTCCAATGAGATATAGAGAGAAGGATACTTTTGTAAGTATAATTCTCGGAAAAAGTCCTGTATCTGTTGACATTCAGAAAGGTGTGCTCGCTGAATTTTACAACCAATCAATAGTTGGTGAGTATCTAAAAACCGAGTATGAGACTGACGAGGAAGGAAAGACCGATCAGTTCTTTTTGATATCAGGGCGTGATGATATACACGGAGAGGCGGAATATAAGCCCTTTGAAAAGGATGGGTGTAGTGGTGTTCTGGTTGCGCATGGTTCTGGGTTGTTTGACTATGTAGTGTCCTCGGGTAGTAGCGGAAAATGTATATTTTATGACACAACTTTCTCGGGTAAGTTTCTTATCAGCAGGACAGGTAATGGCAGTCTGGAGTTTGCGTTTTTAAAGAGTGGCGACAGGCTTTCTGTTGTTTCTGAGAATGGATTTACAATCTCATCGGATAAGAAGATTACAATATTTATCAGAGGAGAGGAAGGATATATCTCCTCAAAGGGCGCAAGGATAAATTTTGGATTTGCTAATATTAAGGATGTTCTTATAGGTGGACTAAAGGCAGAAATCGTATCGAAAATGAATAATGAAATTGTCATTGATATACCTTCAGGAGTTTATAGGTTTAAGGTTATTAGAGAGACTATAAATGATGATGCTGGACTACACTCGGAGAAAGTAGATGGTTCTATCTCCTACGGGGATTATACTATTGAGCGTAATGGTTGTTCCTGCGCATTTTTGGAATAAGATTGTTGACTATCAAAAAATTATAGATTAGTTTAAGAGCGATATTTTGAAAAGGAGGATTTATGACATTCTTTGGAATACTGCTGGTTGTGGTGGTTATTATTATTTTTATGGGGGTAAAGGTTGTGCCTCAGCAGAGCGCCTATGTTATTGAGAGGCTCGGAAGATTTCATGCAGTCCTGCAGCCGGGAATAAATTACATAGTCCCATTTATTGACAAGGTAGCATATAGACACAGCCTGAAGGAGCAGGCGATTGATATTCCAGAGCAGATATGTATTACGAAGGACAATGTGCAGGTTACTGTGGATGGTGTAATTTTTATTCAGGTGACGGATGCAGCAAAGGCGTCATACGGGATCAGCAATTATTATTTTGCGCTTACACAACTTGCACAGACCACAATAAGAAGTGAGATAGGGAAGATAGATCTGGATAAGACATTTGAGGAGAGAACAAACATAAACAGGGCTGTTGTAAATGCGATAGATGAGGCTGCCATTGCGTGGGGAGTCAAGGTCTTAAGGTATGAGATAAAGAATATATCTCCTCCTACATCTGTCTTACATGCCATGGAAAAACAGATGCAGGCAGAACGAGAGAAGAGGGCAAAAGTTCTTCAATCCGAAGGAGAGAGGCAGTCAGCCATAAATATCGCAGATGGTGCAAAACAGAAGATGATACTTGAATCAGAGGGCCTGAGACAGAGACAGATAAATGAGGCGGTCGGTCAGGCTGAGGCAATAAAGGCTATCGCAAATGCTACATCTGAGGGAATCCGAGTGATAGCGCAGGCTATCTCTACAGAGGGAGGGCTGGAGGCGGTTCAGTTGAGGGTGGCAGAAAAACTAGTAGAGCAGTTTGGAAATTTAGCAAGGACAAACAATACTCTAATTGTGCCATCCAATTTTGGCGATATCTCCTCAATACTCGCCTCAGCGCTTACAGTTATAAAACAGCAGAACAGGCAGGGATAGTATTATGAGCGGTTATATCTGGGCTATTATTGGTATTATTCTGATATTTGTGGAGGTACTCACAACTGCGTTTGTGGCGGTCTTCTTTGGGATCGGTGCATTGATCACAGCACTTCTTGTATATCTAAAAATAGCCACAGGTTTTGAGGTGCAGGTAATTATATTCTCCACCGTCTCCATAATCTCGGTTATGCTTTTTAGAAATATAGCGAAGCACCTGTTTGGTATAAAGGCAGAAAAAAATTATAGTGAATATGCGGGTGATAAGGCGGTGGTAGAGGAGGCGATTGAACCGAATAAAGAGGGGAAGGTGCTTTATAGAGGGACAATCTGGATTGCATATTCGTCTGAAGATAAAAGATTTGAAAAGGGAGATACTGTCATTATTGAAGAGGTTGATGGGATAAAACTCAGAGTAAAATCCTTAAAATAGGGTAATCTACTATTTTATTAAAGT
>JBBISZ010000244.1:3122-4379 GCA_037441045.1 Deltaproteobacteria bacterium
GATAAAACTCAGAGTAAAATCCTTAAAATAGGGTAATCTACTATTTTATTAAAGTTCCCGTTTATTGTTACAAGACGAGAATTAACATTTAATACCATAAAATGCGGGAAGGGTCGATTGTTAGTCCACTGTCCATAGTCCATAGTCCACGGTCTGTAGTCTGGTTGTCTGTAATCTGTAATCTATAGTCTTCATATTCTTTACCACTAATTGGGGACAGATTAAAATTTTATTGATTCTGAACTCATAGACTGTTAATATCTATCAAGATTAATGAGTTTGTTTGTGTTTTCTTATAATAACATTTTAAAATTTTCGGATTTTAGAGAATTTGTCTATTTTGCGTTTTTTTGTAAGTTTTATTCTTCTATCTGAAGAAGCCATAGCCAGCAATGAGCTTTTGAACCAGCAACTGACAGGCTCATTTTATCTCCTACTGCCCTTATTCCCCCAAAAGGTACATCTTCTATCTCTAACTATGAATTAGTCATATTTCAATATAATTACGCAATAAAGGATAATGTTCAGTCCTCTATAATGTTTCTGCTACCATTTAAATGGGCAATCTCTTTCTTCTCAACTATAAAATTTTTATTACTTGATAGGACTTCAATTAAACTTGCAAATACTCTGGGAGCAGGATTTTTTAGGGATGTGAGTGGTAGTAGTGAACGTCCGTTCTGGATTTATGACTCTATGATTTTTGATCTGTGTCTTAATAATAGATGTAGTAATCTTTTCCAATATGGTAATAATCTTGTTTATTATGAAAATAAAAAGGAATCAAATTTCGGATTTTCATTTTTTTCTGGAATTATGCACCGTTTGTCAGAGCATATCAAACTGATGATTGAGCTATCTTACAATGGTTATTATTCATTAAGATTGAATGAAACAGAAGGTGAACTAATAATACTTATGGAATAAGAATCTTTTCAAATAGTCTATCAGGAGATATTACATTTGTGTATGTTTTATTGAGGACAGAAAGTAGAGTATTTATACCTACTGAGATAACTAAAATTCTTTTGTCTGGAGTTCCTCTATTGAGTCTTACCTATCAATGGTAGGTCTAGATCTTAAAAAATATTATATCAATCGGGCTTTGTAGAATTTTATTAATTTAATGTCCTATATTTTTCTCTTTTCTGAGGGATTGGGGTCTATGAATTTTCTTCTTTCTTGCTTTTACTCTGAAATTATAATAAATTGACTTTCACAATGAGGTATCTATGAGAAAACTACCAATAGGCATTC
>JBBISZ010000245.1:0-4367 GCA_037441045.1 Deltaproteobacteria bacterium
ACATCTTTTTTGGGGAAATCTTTTACTGATGCCTTTAGAGTCCTGTCTGTGCCTTCAGTTTTGCCTGTCAGATATATATAGAAATTGTCTGCATTTGCGAGAAAGTCATTAGCGATATAAAGTGAGCCATTTTTAATTGCTGATAGAACGATCTGTCTATCAGCCTTATAATCATTTGTGAGAGGTGTATCAGTGATGATGTGATTGAGACAGAAATCTATAATCTTTTCAATTTTTGTGGTTTTTACCTGACCCATTCCGCAGGTTATAAATACAGGATGTGTTGCCAGTGCATTTGATAGAAAATCTATCTCTTTTTCAGGATATTTGTAATCATTGAGCATTGACCATCTAAGATTAAAGGGGGAAAACAGGGATGATATTGCCCCTCCAATAAATGGCGGCCTGAATCTATTTTCTCTATAAGTTTTGAGAGAGATCAGCTCAATACCTTCATAATCAAGGTTTTTTATATCTGTCCATGGGTTATTTGGACTTGAAGGGTGTGAAATTATTGAAAATCCACCTCTCTCTCTTATTCTCTTAAAAAAGTAATCGCTCTTCTCTGTTCCGTTTATTGTCTCATCTGTCCCTAAAGCAAGAAAATGTCCATACTGATTAGTTATTTCAGCACCCGAAATCAGTAGAACACCCTGCTTATATCCCTCATGTTTTTTTGATTCCATGTTGTTGTAGTCAGTTACAATTATGAAATTGAGTTCTGATTTTGATGCAGCAAGCAACAGTTCGGGTATATCCAGATTGTTCTCCTGTGAATAACTGGTATGTATGTGAATAGCCCCTTTGTAGTGATATGTCCCGTCTGATCTCCTGTTTGGAGGAGTCGGTATTTTGTATACAGGGAAATCATAGAGGGTTATTCTAAGACTGCTATATATTATCAACAGTACTGGAAGCAGTATAATGATCTTTGATAAAAGACCTTTCATGGACTCTCTCCCATAATCTGAGAATTGTAATACTGATAGAATATCCCCTTTTTGTCAAGGAGTTCATTAAATTTGCCACTCTCAATTATCCTGCCATTTTGCATTACATAGATACAATCACATCCTCGTAAAAACGATAGTCTGTGAGAGATAATTATTGCAGTTTTATCTATCATGAGATTTTCAAGTATATTCTGTATAAACTCTTCATTCTTGCTATCCAGCGAACTGGTCGCCTCATCCAGTATTATTATAGGGGAGTTTTTTAAAAACGCCCTTGCTATTGCAAGCCGCTGACTCTCTGCGCCTGAAAGCTTTATGCCCCTTTCACCAATTTGTGTATGAATACCATCAGGGAGTGAATTAATAAACTCGTATAAATTTGCTTTTTTAATTGCGTCAATAATCTCCTTTAGAGTGGCATCAACTCTTCCAATTCTGATATTGTTGTATATTGAATCATTGAACAAAAATACATCCTGCGATACTACTGAGAACAATCTCCTGATACTCTCAAGATTGTAAGTATTTATGTCCTTTTCATCTATCAAGATCTCTCCTGAAGAAGGTTTTATCATCCTTGTAATAAGCAGTGTGATGGTACTTTTACCCACACCACTCTCGCCAGCAATTCCTACCTTAATACCAGCAGGTATTGTAAGATTTATATCAGATAGAATTTCTCTCTGAGAAAACGATTTACTTACATTCCTCAGTTCAATCCCTTTTTTCAAATCCTGGATTTTGAGCCCGTCAGGTTGTCCATCAATTTTTGAGGTTTCGTCTATAACTTCAAATATTCTCTTTGCGCCCGCGATTCCAGAAGTGAAGAAGTTGTTCATCCTGCTAATATTTTTGATAGGATTGTACATCATAAGAATTGTTGCAAATAGAGATATAAAATTTTCCGGTCTTAGCTCACCAGCCACTATCCTTTGCCTTGCATATATTATGGTAAGACATATACCCAGAACACCAATAATCTCCATTATGGGCGATTGAATTGCTCTGATAAATAGGGATCTTTTCATTGAGGAGAAGAATTCCTTTAGTTTAATATAAAAGACACTGCTGGCAAAATTATGTACGGAGAACAGGTGCACCGTCTGAATCCCATTTATATAGTCAGACGAGACAGATGCTATATCTCCCAGTCTGTTGTGAACATCTACAGTTATGTCTTTGAGTCTTAATCCAAAGAGTCCCAATGGAATTCCTGCTATTATTAGTGCGATAAATGATATGAGTGTCAATTTATAATCAAGATAGAAACAGAGACAGATGAGTACGACTATCTGCACTGTATCTCTCACAGCTGAGCTCAGGGCATATGTTACTGATTGTTCCACCTTTTCACAGTCTGCTGTTATCCTTGAAGTGAGATCGCCTGTATTCCTTTCCCAGAAAAAACTAATATCCTTTGACAGAATTGAATCAAAGAGAATCTTTCTAAGATCAAATATAACTCTCTGCCCTATGTATCCCATTAGATAAAACTGTGCTGCATAAGAAATACCTTTGAGGATTCCCACGGTTAGAAGGAATAGGGGAAGTGCATAGATAAATCTCTCTGGCTCCTCACGAATTGATGGTGTAAAGAGTGTTAGAAATTTGAATAATGTTCCATTCTCGCTATCCTCACCCAGAAATATAAATTTGAGAAGTGGTCCTACAAGATAACTATAAATAGCAGTAGTAACAGCCAGAAGAAGCATGGAGAATATCGCCAGAATAAAGAGCCATAGATATGGTTTAATAAAACTTAAAAGTCTTAAATATATCTTCATATAATTTATCTACAATAAAGAATATCTACCCTTCGCATAATATTCAGATTCTCAGAAATTACAAGAGGTATTCTTGCAGAATTCTCGGGGCATATATTGAGAATAATATCAGTTGCGCTCTTTGCAGGGAAGAAATCTACCATAACCCAATTTTTTGCCTCCAGAAGACCTATCTCCTGATTTATAAATCTCCTGTCCAGACAGATTGATCTTATCTCTCTATTGCTGTAGTAGTAAAGTTCGGCTGAGAGCTGGTATTTAAATGTAACTACTGTTTTATTCTCAGGTAGGTTATCCTTGATAAGACTTACTGTTTTTTTCCAATCTTTTATCTGAGTCATAGGATCGATTGCGGGCTTTAATGGGAGTAGAGAAAAATTTACCTGTAAAACGATTATCAAAAATATGATGAACTGATATGCAGAGGCTACAATTGTTCGGGTCTTGCTTTCAAAAAACCCCATTTGTGCGAGAATTGTAAGTGGGATGAATGCAAAGGATGTCCAGTTGGGTTCAATATTCTTAAAAGCGGAGAGAAAGGTCAGTATAGCAAATGGAAAAATTGATATTACTTTTAAAAATTTAACCGAAATAGATAATTTACTGTCACCTGATGGAAATCTGTAGAGATAAAATACAAATAGAAATGGTGAAAATATGAATATCTGTGAAAGTAAGAATGGTATTAGAGTCATGTGAGGCTTAAATCCTGGATTTGATATGGCATGATTTATCTGAAAGAAATAGCTCTTAAAATCGGTTCTTATGTTGTATAGCAGGTTTGGAAAATATACAATAGTTGAGATCAAAATAGGGATTATTATGAGGAGTAATCTCAGTTTTCTGTCTTTTATAATAAAATATAGAGTGATCAGAGAAAGATAGATGGAAAATGCTGTATATTTTGACAGAAGTGCAAGCCCCAGCATTGTTCCAGCCATGATACTCTCTTTATAACCATCTTGAGAATCAATAGCCATTAGTGAAAAATACACATAAGCCGAAATAAAGAAGACCAGAGGTGTATCGGGTGTGGTTATTACAGACCCCGTCAGAAATAAAGGGGAGAATGCCGCTATTAGTGTCGCAAAATAGGCGGATTTTTTCCTGTTTGAGAGATGAAGTGCTGACTTATACAAGAATGCCAGAGACCAAAATGCGAGGAGGATATTAATACCTCTTATTTGAAAATTGTCACTAAATATCAGTCTTGAAAGTCTTATTATATAGGCAATCATTGGAGGGTGATCGAGGTAACCTAAATTTAAAAATTCAGAAAATGAGAAGTAGTATGCCTCGTCAGGGTGAATATCAAGTTTGCTTGCAAGACTAATAGATGTTAATACTGATAAAATAAAATACTACTTTTAATCTGTTATCATTTTCCATAAATAATGAATTCATATATATTAAAACCTGTCTGTTTTAAAGAACAATTATTATTATCTCTGAGTAGTTATATATTTCTATTTTTCCTTCAGGGTTGATTGTTTTTTAGATACAGTATGAAATTTTATAATTTCAAGTATTTGATCGGGTATTGTTATTTAGAATGGAGGGAGAGACGGAGGGGGATGCAGTATAGTAGAAGGAGCGGAGAGCAAAAAGATAATCTGGATAAAGATACTGC
>JBBISZ010000246.1:0-1465 GCA_037441045.1 Deltaproteobacteria bacterium
GTGCACCAATGAGCCTTGATACAGAATGCTTTTCCATATATTCACTCATATCAATCCTTATCATTGCATTCTCAGAATCAAACAAGAACTCTGCAAGAGATTTAGTAAGTTCGGTCTTCCCTACACCTGTTGGACCAAGAAAGATAAACGAGCCAATGGGTCTATTTGGATCTGCAAGACCGGATCTACCTCTCCTAATTGCATTTGAGACCGCCTCAACTGCCCGGTCCTGTCCAACCACCCTCATCTTGAGCCTCTCCTCCATGTTGAGGTGCTTCTTTGATTCACTCTCCAGCATCCTTGTAATTGGAACTCCTGTCCAGCTGGAGACAACCTTTGCGATATCCTCCTCCGAGACCTCCTCCCTCAATACTGCACTTTCCTTCTGAACCTCTGAAAGTTTTTTTGCAAATTCATCTATCTTCTTCTGCTGTTCTATCAACTTGCCATATTTGATCTCTGCTGCCCTATTGAGATCCCCCTTTCTCAAGGCATCCTGCTCCTCAATCTTGAGCCTCTCATACTCCTCTTTTGCCTTTGATATGGCACCTATCAGATCCTTTTCTACCTTCCACTTTGCCTTCAATGCACCTGATCTTTCTTCAAGATTTGCTATCTCCTTCTCAAGTTCATCAAGCTTCTTTTTCGCATCCTCCGAGTCGTCCTTTGTAAGAGCCTGTCTTTCTATTTTGAGCTGGATAATCTTTCGCTCTATCTGGTCAATATCAAATGGCATAGACTCAATCTCAATCTTTCGGCGGCTCATTGCCTCATCCACGAGGTCAATAGCCTTATCAGGCAGGAATCTGTCTGAGATATATCTGTTTGAAAGAACTGCGGCAGCCACCAGAGCAGAGTCCTGAATCTTTACCCCATGATGAACCTCATACTTCTCTTTGAGACCTCTTAAGATCGCTATTGTCTGCTCCACATCAGGTGGATTTACAATAACAGGCTGAAATCTCCTCTCAAGCGCAGCGTCCTTCTCAATATGTTTACGATATTCATTTAAGGTTGTAGCACCTATGCAATGTAGCTCACCCCTTGCCAGCATTGGCTTTAACATATTGGAGGCGTCCATCGCGCCCTCTGCAGAACCCGCTCCAACAAGGGTATGCAATTCGTCAATAAACAGAACTATCTCACCTTCGTTTGCCTGAATCTCTTTTAACAGCGCCTTCATTCTATCCTCAAACTCACCCCTGTATTTTGTACCTGCAATAAGTGAACCAAGATCAAGCGCCAGAAGTCGCTTATTTTTCAAAGTCTCTGGCACATCACCATTTATTATCCTCTGTGCAAGCCCTTCAACTATCGCTGTCTTGCCCACACCTGGCTCACCGATCAAGACCGGATTGTTTTTTGTTCTTCTAGACAAAACCTGCATTACTCTCCTGATCTCATCATCTCTACCAATTACTGGATCAAGTCTTCCTCTTAATGCCTCTTCAGTCAAATCCTTAGT
>JBBISZ010000246.1:1475-4354 GCA_037441045.1 Deltaproteobacteria bacterium
ACTTCTTGAGCACATTATATTTAGACTCGGGCTCCTGATCTACTATCCGCTGATTCCCTCTTATTTCTACAAGCGCTTGAAGTATATCGTACCTCTTAAGCCCCAATTTCTTTAAGTGATCCGATAGTTCATCCTTAAATTCATCACCAGATAAGGCAAGGAGAATATGTTCTGAAGAGATGTACTCATCCTTAAGTCCCCTCATCTCCTTTGCAGAAATATCAAAGAGCCTATTCAGTCGTTTTGAAAGATATAGATCTGACTGCCCATCAACCACAGGCAAAACATCGATTCGCCTGATCAGAAGATCTCTCACAGAAGGGACATTTATACCTATCTTTTGTAATATGGGGACAACCACTCCATCCCGCTGATCAATAAGTGCAAGAAGCAGATGTTCTACATCCAGTTCAGGATTTCTCTTTTCCTTAGCAAGTTCCTGAGCCGCAAATAATGCCTCCTGAGTCTTAATAGTAAATTTGTTTATATTCATACTCTTATTTCTCTCCTTTCTACCACATCTCGATTGTAAAAATTAAGCACTGATAGTTAAAATGACAAGGGTTGTTTAACTACTCTCCCCTTGCAAGGACAAAGACAGATACTGACTCTGCCCCTGATTTAATCAGGATATCAGAAATAGTAGCTGTAGTTGCACCCGTAGTATAAACATCATCTACAAGGAGGATTCTTTTACCTTCAATTATATTGTTTTGATTCTTTTTTATTCTAAATGAACCTCTTAAATTTACAAGCCTCTCCTCCCTGCTCAACCCGACCTGCGACTTTGTAAATCTCACCTTTTTGAGCAGATTATATTTTACTGGCAGATGTGTCAATCTGGATAGCAAAGATGCAATAAAAGCAGATTGAGAAAACCCTCGGGTAAAATTCTTTATTATATGCTGGGGTACCGGAATAATTAGATCAATCTTTTCATTTTTTATATCTTCTCTTAGATGAGAATAGGACTCCATCACAATCCCTCTTCCCGCCCTCAGGTTGTGCTTGTACTTAAATGAGGAGATCGCGTCCTGAATAGCACCACCATATACAAAGTGATAAAAAATCCTATCAAATGGCTTCTCTTCCTTGATACACTCAGAACATTTTGAAATCCCGGTAACACCCTCATAGACTCTTCCACACACGGGGCAATAATTCTCTCCTCTCTCAACAATAGAAAGCTTACAGGATTCGCAGATAAAATTGAGGTTGTCTTCTACATTCTCTTTTATAAGAGTTTCACACACCATGCATCGAGAAGGAAATATAAAATTTAGATATTCTCCAATCATTTACTATAGATACATTGCCTCTCAAAACATCAAGAGAAAAACATTTCCACAAAACATCTGGATGGATAACAATATTTTTTCACAATGTCAAAATCTTCATACTATAACCAAAAAAGTACCAGTTACTTCATTCCTTTTCTTTCCAACTAACCTGTTGATAGTGAAAAAGTCAAGATACATAAACTACAATGGCTCACAGCCGGCAGCGACCTCATTTATGAGGGATAAGGCAATCCTTTCGAGCAGATATTTACGAGTTATGACAATCCAAAAGGCAATGCAGAAACAGAGAGGATGATGAGAACAATAAAGGCGAAGATAATCTGGCTCGATGAGTTTAGGAGTTATGAGGAGGCGAGGGAGGATACAGGGAGATGGATAGAGATATGTACACTCAAGCCCCGCGTATTTAAGCCCTGAGGAGTATGAGGAAGAATACAGGATAAAAGCGATAGAGGAGGTCATATGAACTCTACAAATCTAAGCCCTAAAAAATGTCTGGACAAAAGTGGTACAGTATAATAATATTAGAAAAGTAAAAAGTGGTTTAGTCTGGATTTTGTAATAATAACCTAATATTATTAACCGTGAGGTGAGTTATGAAAAAACAACTGACAATGATGTTTCTAATCTTTCTACTACTATCTGTGTTGGGGTGTGATAGTTCAGTAACTGAAGTTACTTCAAGATCGGATGCAGTATTGTCGGATAGTAATATTTTAGATGATACACAGATAGGTAATGACATATATAGTATAGATACTGCATATGAGGAGGAGGTTTATGATGTAAGTGGAGATATAGTGGATATAAAGGATGTAGGGAATGATACTGAGGTAGTTTTTGATATATTCATAAGGGATGTGTATTTAGAAGACAGAGAGACGGATAATGATGCTGATAGGGTATGCAATAATCCATGTGAGTGCATGAGTGGCGAGGTGTGTGAAAGTGGGAGATGTAAATATTATAAAGATACCTTTGGTCCATATATATTTTGTTGTGGAGATCCCGAATGTCCTGCTGGTAATACTTGTGTAGATGTGAACAACAAGATGGATAACTGTAAGGGAGGCGTGTTTGATGCAGGTTATTCTGATTTAATAACGGATGAAAATGCTGGTGAGGATACATTGACCAATGATATATCTACGGCAGATGTTCAGGTATGCAGTGATGATACAAAGCGTTGTGCTGGAAATATTGCACAGGTATGCAATAGTAACAAATGGGAGAATATTGAGGACTGTTCCCTTACACAAAAGGTGTGTGTAAATGGAGAATGTTTGAGTCAGAATGTGTGTCGTCCTGGATATGATGCCAAACATGATGAGGACATAACAATAACAGGACATTTACCTAACTATCTTAAGCATATATGGGTGTCTGGTTTTGATTCTTCAAAGAATGAGGCGGGGGTGCGTTATTTTCATTTTACTACAACAGAAAGTTACAATGTAATATCAGTTAACCTTGAAGCAGAAATTGGACCTACAGGAGATTACGCTGCTGGTCTTGATTTGATAGTTGGAGAAAATAGAATAGTATGCTGTTCAGATATAGTTAGAGGTAGTTCCTCAA
>JBBISZ010000247.1:0-4331 GCA_037441045.1 Deltaproteobacteria bacterium
TAAGTGGAAGGAAATCCAGCGCCTCTTCGGATTCCGAACCAAGGACAACAGTACATAAAACAGATGTATCTCCCATTGATGCAAGCACTGCTCCATCGGCCTGCTTTGCCATCTTTCCTATCTCAAAGGTTATTTCTTTTTCGCCCATTCTTACACTTTTTTTAATAAACATAAAATTTCACCTCTATAAATTATAAATTCTCCATTATACCAGTTACACTCTGACCTATATATCAGTCTTTCCGCCTCTCTTTTTACATGAAAGTATACCTGTCTCTATTTCCTGATACCAAGATCCGTGATTATTTTCTGATATCTATTAAAATCTTTGAGTTTTAAATAGTCCAGAAGCTTTCTTCTCTTACTGACGAGCTTAATAAGACCTCTGCGTGAATGAAAATCTTTGGTGTGAACCTTAAAATGCTCAGTAAGATTCTTTATTTTCTCCGTGAGCAGTGCTACCTGAACTTCAGGTGAACCGGTATCCTTTTCGTGAGTTCTGTACTTTCCAATAATCTCTTTTTTTGCTGTCACATCAAGTTCCATCTTCCATAATCCTCCTTCAATGGAACAAATAATATAAATCTGCCTTTAATAAAAGTCAAACTAAAATTTGGTAGTGTTAATAAAACCTAAATATCTTTACTTTTTATGATTTGATGTATAATATTGTTAATACTGGGCGAGGGGGTTTTTATACAGAAAGGATGAGATTGTGAAACAATCATACAAAACAACAGTATTATTATGGATTATATTGATTCTGCTTTTTGTAAGCATTTATAACTTTTATTCCAAATTTTCATCTGAAGCCCAAGAAATGGACTTTTCTACATTTATGAAACATGTGGAAAATCAGGAGGTTAAAAGCGTAAAAATCAAAGGGCTCTCATATACAGGTGAGATGCGAGACGGAACAAAGTTTGCAACCACAGGCATAATAGGAGAAAATATTACAAACAAACTTATTACCAATAATGTACTTGTCACATTTGAAAGAGAAGAACAGAGTTCTATCTGGATACAGATACTTACAACATGGGTTCCAATGATCCTTCTTGTGGTGATATTTATTATTTTTATGAGACAGATGACCGCCGGACAGGGGAAGGCACTAAGTTTTGGTAAAAGCAGAGCCAGAATGCTTATGCCAAACCAGAAGAAGATCACCTTTGCAGATGTGGCTGGTGTAGATGAAGCAAAGGAGGAGCTGGAAGAGATAATAGAATTTTTAAAAGATCCCAAAAAATTTACAAAATTGGGCGGAAGAATTCCAAAGGGAGTTCTTCTTGTAGGACCTCCTGGTACAGGTAAAACACTTCTGGCAAAGGCTATTGCAGGAGAGGCAGGGGTTCCATTCTTCTCTATATCGGGCTCCGATTTTGTTGAGATGTTTGTTGGAGTAGGTGCAAGCAGAGTTAGAGATCTATTTGAACAGGGTAAGAAGAATGCCCCGTGTATAATATTTATTGACGAAATAGATGCAGTAGGAAGACATAGAGGCGCCGGGCTTGGTGGCGGTCACGATGAAAGAGAGCAGACACTCAACCAGCTTCTCGTGGAGATGGACGGTTTTGAATCAAACGAGGGAATTATTCTTGTTGCCGCCACAAACAGACCTGATGTGCTGGATCCCGCCCTTTTGAGACCCGGAAGATTTGATAGAAGAGTAGTTGTTCCCAGACCCGATCTCAACGGCAGAATAGAGATTTTAAAGGTTCATACAAGGAATGTGCCTCTTTCACCAAATGTAAATATTGAGATTATAGCAAGAGGAACGCCAGGATTTGTCGGCGCAGATATCGAGAATCTTGTCAATGAGGCAGCCTTGCTCGCAGCCAGAAAGAACAAGACTCAGGTAGAGGCAGAGGATTTTGAAGAGGCAAAGGATAAAGTACTTATGGGCACAGCAAGAAAGAGCCTTATAATCTCTGAAGAAGAGAAACTCACCACAGCATATCATGAGGCAGGACATACACTGGTTGCAAAACTGCTCCCCTCAGCCGATCCCGTGCATAAAGTATCTATTATTCCGAGAGGAATGGCGCTGGGAATTACACAACAGCTTCCTCAGGAGGACAAATACAACATCAACAAAGAATATGCCAACAACAGAATTGCCATACTCCTTGGAGGTAGAATTGCCGAAGAATTGGTATTCAAACAACAAACAACAGGGGCTGGAAATGATATTCAGCAGGCAACAAAACTGGCATCTCGCATGGTCTGTGATTGGGGTATGAGCGATAAGCTTGGACCTGTATCATTTTCAAAAGATGATGAGGAAGTGTTTCTGGGGAGAGACTTTGTAAAGACAAGGGCATATTCAGAAGCCACGGCTCAACAGATTGACAGTGAAATTAGAGAGATAATTAACGCAAACTACGAGAGAGCAAAAGAGATAATCTCAAACAATCTTGATAAATTGGAGCGTATTGCAAAAGCGCTTCTGGATTATGAATCTCTTGATGGTTCTGAAATAGATTTGTTAATGGAAGGAAAGCCCATTACAAGGGCAAAGCCAGAAAAGAAGGTCATAAGTTCCCCATCTGAAAAAAAGAAAGATATCAAAGACAAAATCGGAGAGCTTATTAATCCTGCCCTTCCGCCAAACAATTCAAAAGAACCTTCAACTGCATAATTTTTTTACAATTTCCTTGCTCTACAAAGAAATTAGTTACTGGATTATCATTCAAGCATCTTCTTAATTAATTAACTATTATTTTGCCTGATGTGGCAAGATTCAGGCGGACTGAGGGTGCGAAAAACTGCATTTATTATTAGACGGGACGATAGCCATGGTTACATCAATAAACGAATTTTCACCGCAAAAGGTGTATGAATATTATAAGAGCAGGACGGAGATAGAGCAGGCGTTTGACAGTTTTAAGAACATACTGGATGCTGATCGGAGTTATATGAGGAGTGATTATTCAATGGAAGGGTGGATGTTTATAAATTACTTATCACTGGTATACTATTACAGGATATATAGAAAACTTATAGAGAAGGAAGTATTAAGCGAATATAGTCCAATGGATGTGCTAATATATTTAAGTAGGTATCGTAGGGTAAGAGTTTCAACGCATTGGATAGACCTTGAAATACCAGAACAAACAAGAAAAATGATTGGGTTTATTTAGTTTACATATTACTTAATAATTGGGAAGTTATAGTTTGAGTATACTCAGTTCAAGGTAATATGACTTGCATAAAACTTTATTTTGGGAAGATATAGTGATATATAGAAATCTTATGAAATATTTATGCTTAATTCTTACAATTTTTATTTTTATTGGATGTCATAATAAATCGGTTGAGAGAGAGGATGTGTGGCAGAATAAAACGGATATCTCAAATAATCACAGGAAGGAGATACCTGATACAGATTTACAGGTTGTACGATGTACAAGCAGGTATGCTGATAGCACTGAGAGATTAAACGATAGTACGAAAGAGTTTGAAAAGTCGCGCGGAAGCAATTACTCCGTATGTATAAGGAATTCAACTACTTATGAGCAGCTCTACTACTCAGAGGATGGAAAGATAAACAAGCGGCTTATTAAGTATGTAATTCATGGAACCGCATTCCCTATAGAAAAAAAGGGCGATACTGTCTATTTTCTTACCAATGAGCATGTGGCTAATCAGCCGCTTGTAACCTCAGAAAATGAGAGATTGGAGGGTGTTCCATTCGGGAGTAAGAAAGTAAATGAGGTAATAAAAATAGTTCAGAACGAGAATGACCAGTTTGAAAAGAACTTTATAGAACTTAAGACAGTGGCAATTGCTCCCGAACTGGACGCAGCTATATTGGAGGGTAAGGTAAAGATTGACCCGATACCTTATAAAATTGGTATATCCTCTGAACTGAGAACTGGCAATATGGTCATGATAAAGGGATTTCCTCTTGGAATATTTAATGCCAGCAATACAGGCAAGATAATCAATGTAAATGTTGAGGACACTGATGGCGTCTGGAGGCATACAGATTTTATTATAGATGCACAATTGAATACAGGGCAGAGCGGTTCTCCCGTCTTTGCAATTAATTGCGAAACGGGAGAATATGAGCTGGTTGGACTTTATCACGCTTATTATTCGGAGGGAAAGGGTCTAAATCTGGCTGTTGGGATAGATGAACTGGTTGATTTCATTCAGAAGAAGAAATCTATTCTGCCTGTGTCTCAGAAAGAGATATCATTTTTGAGTCAGAATGAACAGTTCAGGATTATCTCATATTTACTTGATCCAAAAGGTGTTAGACTTTTTCAGTTTGGAGACAATTTTTTTAATGTAAGTATATCCCGAGATCGCACCATAACAATAGA
>JBBISZ010000248.1:0-4330 GCA_037441045.1 Deltaproteobacteria bacterium
CTGGGCTACTCCTTCTCAAAAGAAGAGACCATGGAGTAAGCAGGAAGATAAGAACCAGACCATAATTTTTCAGAATGAGTGTAAGAAAAAATAGCCTTAGATCTTCAAAAAATAAAATTAAAAACCTTTATATACATATACCCTACTGCAGGTCAAAATGTTTATATTGCGACTTCTATTCTGAAAACATAAAAAATAAAAAAGAGACATTAAATGAATATTTCGAATGTCTTGGTGTTGAATTTGAGAAATATAGAAAATATCTGAGTCAGGAGATAGATACTATTTACATTGGTGGCGGGACCCCATCTGTAATTCCGCAAAACTTAATAACCAATCTTCTTTGTTTCATTTCTAATAATATCCAGATGAGTATGAACTACGAATATACATTTGAGATGAACCCCGAATCTGTCACAAGAGAACTTCTAATTCAACTTTTGAAAAATAGAGTAAATCGAATAAGTCTGGGTGTTCAGTGCCTCAACGATAAAATGCTTAAAAATCTTGGTAGAGTTCATAATAGAGAGGATGTTATAAATGCACTTACAGAAATATTCTTAACTGGTTTTAAGAATGTAGGCGTTGATTTTCTGATTGGTATTCCAGTAGATACAGAAGAATTTATTGAGCATATAGGATTGTTACTTAAAAGATTTCCAATTACGCATATATCCGCATATATCCTTACACTCAAAGAGGGAGAGGAAAAGACAAAAAGACTCTCAAGAATAATCTGCGATGAGGAGACAGCGATAGATCAGTATATAAAAGTGGATAAATTATTAAGAGAAAAAAAGTTTATTCACTACGAGATATCAAATTATTCGCTTTATGGATATCAATCAAAGCACAACATTAACTATTGGGAATGTGGAGAATATATTGGGATTGGTGCATCTGCTGCGGGTCATTTTATAAATGATGAAGGAGAGCGATTAAGATATAAGAATGTCGCTGATATCACCACCTATATCAAATCGATTAAATCCGGTGAGATGAAATATGAAGAGATAGAAAAAATAGATACAGGAACACACATAAATGAGATTATTATGCTCGGATTAAGAAAGCAAAATGGTATAGATTTGAGGCTGCTTGAAAACCTGCTTATAAAAGATAATATAGAAAAAATAAGAGAGAAGATCAGTATACTTAAAAATGAGGGATTGATAAAAGTTGTTGGAACAAGACTATGTCCCACAGCAAAAGGATTTATATTCAACAACAGAGTTGCTACAACCTTGATGTTCTGAGATTAGAAGTTGATCGCTATAAAGCCATAAAATCTTCTCGGTATGGATACGCCTCCTATGGTATTTCCAAACAGTTTTAATCTCGGATATTCAATATGTCTACCATTTTGAAGACTGCTTACTACCTGAGGGCTTGAGAATACAAATCCGTCGTTCTCCATTTCATCTGAAGTCCCGAGTAGATTTTCAACACCTACTCCAAATTTTATTTTATTAAAGAAAAGATAGCTCATATTCATATTCAGAATAAAGTATGCAGGAACATCATTGGTCCCGTATGTTGGATCCTTTGACATCTCTCTCAGCGATTTTGTGAGTGTCATACCGCCTATTGATAAACTTACAGGCTCTGCTGCCATATTTGTTATGAAATTTTCACGATGTGTCTTTGAGACAAAGTGCCCAAAAATGTTATATTTAAACTTTTTTATAGATAGGTTCACACCTATATTTGCCTTATGTTCAGGATTCTCCTCTGCAACAGTGGGAAGGTCTTCATCATTGGTAATTCCAAGTTTGTCCTTAATCTTATCATTATTCATGAGATCTATCTTTTGATATGAATAGTTGGCAAAGAATCTCAGAAGATTTGTAACCTGATAATCCAGTGAAAGTTCAAAACCGTAGCTCTGTGCATCTACCAGATTGTAGAAGTTGAAGATTCGGTTTACAATATCTTTATCTGTATTATTTATATCCAGTGCTCGTGTAAAATTCTGAACGGAACCCGAAAAGAGTATCAAACCCTTCAATTGTTCATAAAATATATCAATGCTCGCTCGTAATTTTTTGAAATATCTACCACCATAGCCGAGATCCACAGTCACTATCTGTTCAGGATCCAGATCCCTATTTCCATAATAATCTATACCACTTTTGGAGACAGGCTGTGTTACAACAACATCTGTTCCGGCAAGGGTCGCCTTCAGAGACTTATCTCCCTCTGGAACAATTACTGTACGAATATCAGATTCAAAGAAGGCGGGATTTCTAAAGGCTGTTCCTATTGCAAGCCTTAAATATTGCTCTTCGTAAGGTAAAAATGTAAATGATGCCCTCGGTGATAAGTTGTATCTATTTTCATCCTCTGTATCCTTGTTTTTGTCCTGAATATTCTGTATGTCAAACCTTATACCTGCGTTGAGAATAATCTGTTTTATAGGTTTGAATTCATCCTGTATAAATGCACCTGCAAGGTTCTGGGTAAAATACTGATATCCCTGTTTAAGTTGTTCAGAGTCGAAGGTAATGAAACGATAATTGCCGCCCACAAGCAAATTGTTATTGCTTGTTATTCTAAAATTGTTTTGTGCCTCCAGATTTAGCGTGTGTGAAATTCCATTTACAGCAGGCATGTCAAACTTGAGCCCACTCATATCTACTTCTGTCCCATTGGGTATTCCAGTTACATTATTTAAAATCAATGTTTTTGGAAATGGAAAGTTTACATCCAGAATTGCATTCAGGAAGTTGTACCATATAGAGAGATTAAAATCGTCAATACTATAAGAACCGTTTGTGTACAATTGATAGGCATTTACACCCACAGGTCCTATAAGAGAGAAGACCTCATCTGCCTCAGATTTAATAAGCCCCGCACCAAATCTCAATCTCCCCTTCTGAAGTTTATAGTCCACTACTCCGTCTGCAGAAATATTCTGCCCATCTGTGTTGAATCTTTCATCATAACTATACAAGTTCTTAAGAGAGGTGGAGAGTCTGTAGGAATAATTTTCATATGAATCACCTGCCTGAAATGTGCTGAATATCCCTGTCTCACCACCAGAGATATAGTATCTGGTACCCTTTATATCCTCTCCTCCTTTTGTAAATATACTTATCACGCCAGAGAAGGCGTTTGCTCCGTACATGGTTGCGCCGGGACCTCTTATTACCTCAACCCTTTTTATGTCATGAACACTGATTGGTAAAAACTCCCAGAATGTCATGCCAAAGAGATCCACATACACAGATCTACCATCCACCATTGTTAAGATCTTATTTGCTCCCTCTCTATTAAATCCACGAATAGAGATTTCTGCATCTGCCGAAGTAATTCTCATCATATTCAGTCCAGGGACTATTCTCAAAATATCTGCCAGCGATTCAGAACCATAATTCTCAATATCCTCCTGCGTTACAACTGTTATCGCTGAGGGTGATTCAGATAGTTTCTGTTCTCTTCTAGATGCAGATACAATCGTCTCTTCACTGGAAAAAATCTCTAAAGACTCCCATTTTGTTATTGGTTGAACATCCTTCTTTATACCACCCAAAGCCCCTTCTATTACAGGAACCACCTGTGGATTATTCTCAGAGCCAAATATTTCCTGAGCCTGACCATTGATATAAACTACAGTTATGTAATACTCAATAGCAGGGAACGTTACCTGTTCAGCAGGGATCACAGCCTCAAAAAGCTTACCTGTCTTTGTTGCTATCACCGACCTGTATGCGATTCCACCTCTCTTACGATAGAAGACTCTCGAATATTCAATCTCTTTATATTCATCAATAGTGTAACTCACTACAAAATCTCTATCAGGAGGTACTGAATTTGGTGGATTATGACTGACAGCCCCATAAACAGAAACCGATAGAAAAAGAAAGAAAGAAAACAGAGCATATTTCATAAAAAATCTCCCAAAAGTTTAATAAAGCCTTTATTACCCAATTTAGAGGCTTTTTGCAAATAAAAGTTTGGAATTATTGCCCTTCATCTCTCTCTCTATATATATAAGGAATGGTTTTCGCTGGTTGTGAAAAATAATTAAGGTTATCTTCCTGATACTGATTTTGAAGAGACACTTCACACAAAAATGCATTCAGAAAAAGAAAATGAAGCATTTTTAGCAATAACGGTTTTAGAACGAATCAGCGGAAATTAGAGCTTTTCCTCAAAATTCTCTACTTCTATCCCATCCTCCTATCCCTTCCAGTGCCAGGTACTTTTTTCATTTCATCACTTGTTTTAATCATTTGATATCATTCAAAATAAACAAAACAGTTAACAGGTACCGGATACAATTATTATTATTCCCGACTTTGACAGTTAAATTTAAAATATGCCGTTA
>JBBISZ010000249.1:0-4325 GCA_037441045.1 Deltaproteobacteria bacterium
AACAAAAGATGCCTGATCTATCACTTCCTGATATTAAAGGATCTGGAATTCATTCGCTCAGTGAATTCAAAGGCAAGGTTGTTCTGCTCTTTATATGGGCGAGCTGGTGTAGTGTCTGCAGGCAACAATTGCCTGAAATGATAAACTTAAAAAGGGATTTTGAAGCAAAAGGGTTTGAAATTATTGCAGTTAATATTGATGATTCAATTGATATTGCTATCCGTTATATTCAAAGTTTTGAAAAAAATTACGAAAAACTCAACTTTTTGGTACTATTTGATCGAGATAAAAGAATAGCAAAAGATTTTCTTGTGGATGGTGTCCCTAATAATTTTCTTGTTGATAGAGATGGAACTGTACAGAAAATCTATAGAAAGGGATTTAATTCGCTTTCAATTGATTCATTGAGGGAAGATGTATTGGACATATTAAAAAAGGGTAAAAATGAGAGAATGTTCTTATAAAAAAGAGTGAATATGAAAAAATTATGAAAGATCAGTATAAATCTCACGACAACCTTTCTATAGATGAAAATAAATTTATTATAACAGGAGGACTTATTGACAGAAAATATATAGCACATACTTTCAGGCTGTTTTCCAATAAATTCTACAAATGTTACGAGGTGGAAAAAACCAATAATAATCTTAAAGGTGGTCAGATATCTGTAAAGTTTACTGTAGGTGAGAATGGCAAAGTAATTGAAGCAGAGATTGAAAGCAACAAAACTAATAAAAATATAGAAGATTGTATTATTTATATAATAAAAAATCTAAAATTTCCGCCACCTATTGGCAATCTCTCAACAATCAGATATACTTTTGATTTCAAGTAATACCCGGAATTATTCCTCACTCAAATTATATGTGCAACTCTTATCTCCAGGCGGATCAAACTTCCCATTGCCATCAACATCTACATAAACTGGGTTAATAAAAAATCTTGGTACATTATTCGGATTGAATTGGGCAAGTCCTGAGGGCAATCTCTTCTTGCCGAAACCTGCTACAACTATGCTGGAATCCTTTTCAAGATTAATTTTTATTGTATCATTATACTTTATTACAGCATCAGGATCCGTTGTCTTAATATTTGCAACACTATCGCAATTAACAAAAACTACAAAGTGAGTAACATCTATCTCAGGCAATGCCTGTATCTTCAATTTTAGGTCTACTTCTTTATCATTATCAGTTATCAAATCCCCTGCCGTGGCAGAATCATTAATCAGAATCTCTGCAAAAGCACCTGTACTGATTACCACCTTCCCGCCCTTTATTGCCGATATAAACTTATCCTTCTGGGATTTGACAGGGTCATCCGTATCTGAAACAAAAAATATTTTTGGTGTTCCAGGTAAATCCCAGTTGTGGGCATCTGAAGCACCTACCGCTGTCTTAAGATAACCGTGGTTGATAAAACTCATAAAGTTGTCAAATGTCCCCCTTCCTCCATTCTCTGCATTAAAGGGATTCTGAGCACCATTCATCATCTCCCATACATCAAAATCCCAGTCCCACAACTTTGCATCCGATTTGAATCCAAGTTTTGCTGGATCCGATAATGTGGGAGTGCATTTTTCATTATCAAATGCAATATTCTTCATATATTCCCACGGATGGTTAATCTGAATTATTGGTGCACCTCTATCCCTCATCATCTTATGGATCTCTGCAATATCGTGACCGAACCATTTGACATATCTACCCCTTGCATTGATTGAATAATCTGGTTCAACAGGATAGATGTTATGGTGTTCTGGTAGTCCAGCAGTAACCTCCTCTCCTGGATAATTGATCAGAAAATCGTTAAGATTTGCCTCATCTATACCGACCTGCCATCCATTTAAAAATTCATGATCTGTTGTTATTGAGACATCAAGACCTTCGGCTGCCACCGTGATAATCCTATCTTTTATAGAAATAGTATTATCAGGGCTTGGCGAGGCATGGACATGTGTGTCAGTAGAGAGATAACCTTTTGTATCAACAACCCTGTTCAAAACTACATTGACCTCAGTAGTCTTCGATGCCTCAATCCTGATATCCTCCTCTACATATTGAAATTCATAACCCTTTGAAATAATCAACTTATAATCTCCTGGAGCCACCTTGATAGTCTCACTTCCAGACCCGGTGTATACAATTCTTACCAGATTGCTGGACATGTCATAAAATGATAATTTTGCGGCTGTATTTCTCATAAGGTCATCTTTTATATCAAACTTCAAAAATCCGGTCTGTGGAACAGAGATCTGAATATCTTTTAGATGATCTTTATCAACAACAACAGACTGAATTTCAGGATATCCTAATAGATCCACCTTTACCTGATACTGATATTGCGGATCGCTAAATATTGCAGCCTTACCCGAAAATTCTCCTTTCTCATTTGTAAAGAAATTATCAAGAGGCATAAATCCTCTCTTGGGGCTCTTTGCCATTAAATCTACCTTAATATTGCTCATACCATTTCCCGTATGATCTACAACTTTACCCGATATATCCAGAAGGTCATAACTCACATCTGGAATAGGTGTGGGATTAAATCTCAAAAGCTCTTTCGTGGCACTACTTGAACCGCCCCCTCCAACCGTGAAATAGGTTATCACTGTCTTTTGATCCCCGTCTGAGCCCGCTGGATTTAACTCTATTGGAGATATAAGCTGATTTGAATCAACTACACCAGAGACTCCAATAACATCAATAGTAGACATATTTGCGTTCTTCCATCCAATTGCATATGATTTCTCGCCATCACTTGCATAAATCCATGGTATCCCCTGATCAATACTAAATCCGCCAACCTCAAGAATGGAGCTTGCAAAATATCTAACAGGTGTTGAATCCCCAAAGAAGACAGCAAATCCATTAATAAAACTCTTCTTCTCTTCTGTCTTATTCTTAAAAGTAATTTTGATATTCAGCACAGGGGAATCAGGGGGGAGGATATAATCCACCACTATCTCAATACCCAGAGGAGCACTCATCTTCTTCTCTTTGCCATCAGAAAGTGCCATCTTTATCAGTTCATCTTCAACAAGCCAGAATGTATCATCAGAACCTGTAACCCTTACTATAGCAGGCTTTCCATCTGAACCATCATTTACAATTTCAATCTTATCACCCCTGAACATCCTCAATATTGAGGCTGAAAAGTCTGCAGTATTTAACTTTCCCACAACAATTCCATACTCCTCAAAATCCTCTTTTGCCACCTGCTTACAATCCTTAACAGCAATCGCATCAATTAGAATCCCTCCATATAAATAATATGCATTATCATTTCCGGGATGAGAAATAATATATGCTGCCTTCTCATTCATCAGAAGGAAATCACCGGCACCACCAACGGCTGTAAATGTCAGTCCATCCATTTTTGCATCTTTATCTTTTATCTCGTGGGCAGTAGCCTGATTGCTTATAGGACATCCCTCTCTGAAAATGCCCTCCCCTGTCTTAATACCAGTATCTGAATTACCAACATCAGAGACTGCATCCAGAGACACATCTTGAGATGAAACATCCATAACTCCACTCTCATTATCCGAACAGGCTACAAACCAGAAAGTTAATAATGCTATTAAAATACAACAGTACTTCATAAATACCTCCTTAAAATTGTAATTTATATTTTATTAATGAAAAAGCAACAAAAAATAATAGGAATATTTAGAATTTTGTCCAGATTACATACAAATTTTCTGGATTTATTAAATCTCGTTTTAACTTGAATTTATGTATTTTTATTACTATATCCAGAAGTAGTTTTTGTTACTATGCTTAAGTATCTATTAAAATTTCCTTTATCTTTAATACTGCTAATCGCGATAACATCACCTCTTTCGGGAGGAGAACTAATGTCACCTATTGAGACAGGATTTGATATAAAAGCAATACTCCCTCTTCTCAAGAAAGGCGAACTGGGATTTATTGAGGGCAGTAAAACCAGACCAAAGCAGGTCTCTCTATTTACACTCATTGAGGCAGAACCCGACAAAGTATGGGAAGTAATAACAGACTATGAGAATTATACGAAAATCTTTCCATCTGTAGTTGACTGTAAAATAGCAAAAAAAGAGGGAGATACTATTTATATAGATTATAAATTGGATGCAGTTCTTTACAATATAAAATATAGAATGAAACACACCCATTATCCAAAAAAGGCTATAGATATCTCAGTGGTATCAGGTGATCTAAAATCAGGCGAGTATAGATATGATCTTTATCAATATGAGAATAAAACAGTTCTTATCTATTCTATTAAAGCAAGTGCCTCTGATACATCATTTATACTCAGAAAAGTAATAAAAAAGCAACCAA
>JBBISZ010000250.1:0-4322 GCA_037441045.1 Deltaproteobacteria bacterium
GTGCACTTGAGGCTGTCGCTCATGCCAAATTCATTATGGTTGCACCAATTTTTACTCAGTTTGATGCAATTAAACTGGAGATGCCAGAGGCGGTATTCAAAAAGAAATTTGCTGAAAAGACCAAGGCAATGGAGAAGGTATATAAGGCTTATGCAGATATAGTCAGCATCAAGGTAGCAGAATGGGCGATAGCCAGTCTGTTTAAGATTGGAGAGTCATATGAGAGGTTTATAAAAAGTTTTCTTGAGATGCCAATCCCGAAAGAACTCAAGACCAAGCAGCAGAAGGATCTTTATAAACAGATGATTCGTGAACAGACTATGCCGCTCGAGGAGAAGGCGGTCGCACACTATCAGGCTGCGCTCTCAAAATCCTCCGAACTGGGTGTTTTTAATAGCTGGTCGGTGGAATCCCTCAAAAGACTATATGAATTGAGGCCTCAGGAGTATCCGTCAGGTGATGAAATAAAACCGCAGGCGACAAATTTCAGACAGATTTTAGAATCAAATCCATTCGCTATGGCTCTTGGATGGGATAAGAGGGTAAAGGAGATGAGAAATCAAAAGAAAGAGGTTGAAAAGCCAAAAGCAGAAGAACCCAAAAAGGAAAAGGCATCAAAACCTGATTCTAAGGCAAAAGATAAGGGTGAAGATATCAAAAACAAAGATTCAACTGATGATCAAAAGGAAGATAAAAAGGAGGAGGGTCAGACTGGTGCACAGACACCCAAGGAGGAGTCCAATGAATAAAATAAATCTTTTCATTATTTCATTAATACTTATTGCGGTAATGCAGGTCGGTTGTCCATCAAAGGGGAGGGAGAGTGCTGTTCAACCAGAAAAGGCAGTAACAAAAGAAATAAATGCTGCAGATTTTGAATCACTTGTTGCTCTCTATAAGGAGCAGGAGAATACAGGTGCGGTAAATTATGATGAACTAATTTCCAGATTTAAATCTCTGGAAGCTTCGGCGGCAAATGCGCCTGAGATATATTACAATCTTGGTTTTTTATATGAGAGGAAAGGCGATTTTGATAATGCAGAAAAGTATTACAAACTCGCATATCCAAAGATGGATATAGCCGCCGAAAATCTGATAAATGTCTATCGTAAGTCAAATAAACTTTCCCAGGCAATTGAGATTGCAAAGTATCTCTTGAAAAAGGATGAAAAATCTGCCCGCACAAATGTCATACTTGCATCAATTTATAAAGATCAGAAGAAGGCAGATGAGGCAATCAAATATTGCAGGAAGGCTCTACGGTTTGATCCTACCAATCTTGAGGCATACAGAGTGTTATCAATGGTTTATTATGATCAAAATAAGCTTCAAATGGCAAGACTTACCTGTATTCAGGGATTAAAGATAGATGCCAATGATCCCGGATTAAATAATATTCTTGGTATGATACTCTTAAAACTGGGAGATGAGTCAGGTGCTCTCAATCAGTTTGTAAAGGTTGTGTCTCTTAAAAAAGATATGATTGATGCAAAATTGAATATCGGGGCAATTGCTTTGAAATATAGCAATTATGACGGGGCAATAAAGCAGTTTACTGAGGTACTCTCTTACGAACCCAGAAACAGGGATGCGTTACTCGGGCTGGGAGTTGCTTTCAGAGGCAAGAAACAGTTTGATGACGCAAAGAGAACATACGAGACATTACTCAAAATGAACTCAAAAGATACTGGTGCAATGATGAATATGGGTATCTTGATGTATAAAGGATATGAGAATTATGATGAGGCTATAAAATGGTTTGAACAATACAAAAACACTATGGGTACAGCTCTCGGGATGAAGGATCCAGTATATACTTATATTAAGGAAGTAAAGGACAAGGCAGCCCTTGCAAAAGATGCGAAGGACAAAGAGGAGAGGATGGCACTTGTCAATCAGGCAATAGAAAAGGAGAAGGAAAAGGCTGTTGAGGAGGCATATAATAAAGTGCTGTCAGAAATACTCGACCCACCTATTAGAAAGGCGTGTGAAAAGACTGTTGCAAAAGTAGTAAAACCTATGGATGACAGGAAGGCTGAGCAGGAAATAAGGAATAAAGTCCTTAATGATTCATTTGCAACTGTGAGAAAATCCATTCTTGATCAGGTGGATAAGACCTTAAAAGAAGAGATATATGCAGTGGCACCTGAAGCAATAGAGGCTGATATAATTCAGGCATCATTTAAAATAGCGGATAAAAAGACCATCCAGGAGCAGGCAAAAAAGATGCTTCCAGAGATGGCATATCAATTCTTCAAGAAGAATCTCTTGCAGATGTTGAATAAGGATGTGCTTGAACAGCTGGCTATGGATCAGGCTCCCAGGGCTGTTGATAAAATTTATTCTGATATCATGACAGCATATGCGCAGAAGGTTCTTGAAGAGAAGAAGAAGGCAGAAGAAGAGGCAAAGAAGAAGGCTGAGGAAGAGGCGAAGAAGAAAGCAGAAGAAGAGGCAAAAAAACAGGCGGAGATAGAGAAGAAGAAGGTTGAGGAGGAGGCAAAGAAGCAGGCAGAGGAGGCAAAAAAGACGCCTGAAGTAGCACAACCAAAACAGCAGGAGCAACAGGTACCGGAAGCCAAGAAAGAGGAGCCCAAAGCTGATACAGGGACAAAATCCGATACCAGTGTTAATAAGCCTCCTGAAAAGGAAGAAAAGAAAGAAGAAAAGGCACCTGAGAAGGCAGAGATTCCTCCTGCATCTGCAGGAAATGAGCCGGCAAAGACTGCCCCGGCACAACCTCCAGCAGAGGAAGAAGATGAGTAAGACTTTATATTTGAACTATACCATCGATGGTGCTATAATAAGACTTGTAAGGAGGAGATGAGATGAAAAAGTTTATTATCCTTCTATTATGTATGTTATTTCTTACGATTGGATATTCCTCAATTGCTGCTGCACAGGAAGATGAGAATGCTTTTGTATCAGATGGACAGTTTTTGTATAAGAAAAAGACTGTCTATGACTTTGAAGATGATCTGATTACAGGAGATCTAACCAAGCCAGACGGTGAATATATTCAGAGCGCTGCCAAGGTAAAACATCAGAATCTGATAAAAAATAGAGAAGACTTTAAGAATAAAATATTGGGTTCAGTCTCGGATCTTTGATTAAAGGAATTTGTCATGGGAAGAAAAATATCATTCAAGATATACTATGGTGGCGAATTTATAGGTGAGGAGACCAGTGAAGAGAGTCTCATAAAGATAGGAAGACTTTCTTCTGTTCATCTCAAACTTGATGATCCTACTGTTTCAAGAGTTCATGCACATATTGAGGCTACTTCTGATGGATATACTATCAAAGATATGGGTTCTTCTGCAGGAACTATTGTAAATGGACAGACTGTTGATAGATCCATTCTCAAAGATGGAGATGAGATTATTTTGGGGAAGACCAGACTAATTGTCTCTATTAAGCATGATGAAGAAGAGAAGGCAACTCCAGTTGTGGAGCAGGAAGAGAAACCTGTTGCAAAAATTAACCTCAAACCTCCTAAAAAGAGCGAGGCTCCTGTCGTTAATAAAGCACCAACCACCGCAAAGAAAGAACCTGTATCTGCATCTGCTGCTGTAAAGTCCAGAGCCACAAAACCAGCAGCCAGTGATGAAGAGCCTGATGAGAAGGATCCTTATGGTAATAGGGCGATAGAGATTAAATTCCTCTGGTATATGGAGATGGTAGATGTAAAATACTTCACATACCCACAAAAGGTTACTATTGGTTCTACCAGCAAGTGTGATTTTTATCTTATCCCTGATGAGATCTCTGTTCCCGAATATCCTGTGATAAGGACTGTTAATCGTGAATATCAGTTGACCTTTCCAAAGAATGTAGAAGGGGAGGTTTATATAGGAGATAGTTCAAAGACATTTGCAGATCTTATAGAGGAGAAGAGGGCGCTTCCTGATCAATCTTTGCCTGAATCTTATGTATATACCCTGCCTCCCAATTCTATTACAAGGATGTATATAAACAATGCTATCCTTCAGTTCAGGTTTACTCCTCCTCCCAAAAAATTGCCCCTTGGACTTGGGACCGGTATTGATTACAACTACTTGAATGCATTGATAATTGCAGTCTTTTTTATGGTTACATCTCTTGTGAGTATGTGGTTGTTTCCGTATGATATGAAGGCTGAGACTGAGCAGGCAGTGAAAAATCCAAACAAATTTGTAAATTTTATTATGACTCCAGCCAAAAAGATAGATGAAGACAAGGAGTTAAAAAAGCTCAGTGAGATGCCAAAGCAGGGAGAATCTGGCGCCAACGCTGCAGGTAAAGAAGGTAAGATGTGTAAAAAGGATGCCCCCGAGGTTTTT
>JBBISZ010000251.1:0-4286 GCA_037441045.1 Deltaproteobacteria bacterium
GGAGAGTGAGGAAGGGAGGGAAGCCACCCGTATTCTGGAAAATCTCAAGGTTGAGAGAGAGAAGTATGTGGGAAAATCTCTTATTAAGCCATTTTTCAGACTCAGGAACTCGTATGTTTTTGATACAAATGTTCCGGATATGACGGAAAATGAGAATGAAAACTTAAAATATCTTACCAATCTAGGGAATGTCTCTATGCGTTGGGGGGCAAGGACAGATATGGAACTGTCCGGTGGTATGAATTTTAAAAAAGAAGGACATCGCGCGAATGCTACATTGACATATTTTAGTGATTTTCACTTTCTACCTGTAAACTCCATAATTCCAAGAAGTGAATTTGATGCAAATTATTACGATATTATGTTTGTTTATACAGGGGCAAGATACAACTATGATTTCAAACTAAGGAAGAATCTACTTTCTCCTGGCATGGAGATTGGATTATTGAATCTGTTTACAGATCAGTTTGGTTCTTTTGTGCATGATAAAGATGCAAAGGGCGGTCCAAATTTCTATCTTACATCGCTAAGCATTGCACCCAATTTCTCTTTTTCTGTACAGGACTTCTTTCAGATTAAACCTTATTACAGGCTAAAGATGGATTTTTATCATCAGGGCGTTAAAGATGCAGATTTAAATTCTATGAGTGGGAATAACAATGCCTTTGGGATTGAAACCTCGCTAAAATTTATGAAGACAGATACCCTCTTCTTGAGGTTTGAATATGATAAAAATTCTACCGATGGGAGTCAGTGGAGATATAATGCTTTGAGATCTGGATTGGGGGTATCTATTATTGCTCTATCTTTCATTGACCTGAGATTTGTTGGAGAATATCTTATGAGGGATTTTCCAGACTCTTCTTATGTACTGGATGATGGCAGTCAAAAAGAACGTTCAGATAATAGACTCTCTGTCAGTCTTGGTCCAGAGTTTCTACTTGGAAGTGTGGGCAGGATAGGACTTAAATACAACTTTATTCTCAATCAATCGACTATTAAGAATATATATGACTATACAAGACAGATTGGTATATTATTCTGGGAATTAAAATTCTGAAAGGAGAGTAAATTATGAGATCATGGATAATTTTGAGTCTGGTGTTTATCTCTTTTAGGGCTGTTAATATTCATGCGCAGACTATCGAGGCTGGAGAAATTTCCTGGGTCGAGGGCTCTGTAAAGGTGGAGTATCCATCACAACCTCAGATAGATGGAAAGATCGGGATGAAAATTAATATCAATGCGACAATCATGACGGGTGATAATTCGAAGGCAGTTATTAAATTTTCAGATGGGACGATTCTCAGCATAGCACCCAGGACAAAAATTCTTATTGAATCTCTTATAAAAGATGCTGATAAGCGCGAGGCGTCGGTTCTGGCATTCTTCGGAAAACTCAGAGCAATTGTAAAAAAGCAGGTAAGTACAAAGAGTAAATTTGAATTTAAGTCAAAGACTGCAATTGCAGGTGTAAGAGGTACACACCTGGCTATGGATGTGGAAGAGGATGGGAGTACAAAGGTCATGCTCCTGAGCGGATTTGTAGGGGTATTCAACAGGGATAAGATGGATCTTCCTGAGATAATGCTGACTGAGGGAACGTTCTCCGAAATTAAGGAGGGTATGCCGCCATCTCCACCGCAACCATTGACTCCAGAGATGTTAAAGGATATTTATGCAAATACCTCAATGATGGCGTTTGTAAAGAGCGGGATAAAAGAGACCGCCATGAAGAGTGGAGGGATATTCATTGAGACAAAGGCAATTAGTGGAAATTTTGAGGAAGTTCTCGCATTATCGCTTAGAGAGGCATCTTCAGAGGAGATAACTAAACCCGGTTCTTTTTCGCAGGGTCTTACAGAGCCACTCAGGGAACAGGATATTCAGGGTGTAGTTGCTCCACAGGATTTTACGGGTAATGTAAATACAAGAAAAGTAGATGTAAATGTTTTTATTGATCTAAATAATTATTGAGGTGAACCATGAAAAGGATTTATTTTTTATTGGTTATCGCTCTTTTGGGAATTATCACGGTTTATTACAGTTGCAATTCATCAGGAGAGAATTTGAGGGTATATCTTTCTTTTCAATATTATGGGGAAGGTGGAATTGAAAATTTTATCTCAAAATATGCAAACAGGATTGTTGTATCTGCATATGGAAACAATTTTGCTCCAATAAAAAAGAATATCGATTTTCCGGTTAGCCCTAATTGGATATGTATTTCAGATGGTGGATATTATACACCTGATGGCGAAGGATTTAGAGGAGGAGATATATATTTTCCTCCAAATTGCTATGGATCAGATAGGCAGCTCGCAAAGGTGGTAATTTCTATGGAAGTCCCTGCTGGTACTCAGAGATCAGTGGTAATAGAGATATTAAATAAAGAAGGTGTTGTAACTTTCAGGGGTTCAAAGGATAGTCTAAATATTGATGGTGATACTACTGTAGATGTAGATATCAAGCCTATTTCAAAGATAAATTTTAGTATCAATGATGTTATTGATATTAAGGCTTCAAAGTATGAACCTGCTAATGCAGGGAAGCTCAGGGCATATTATTTTGAGAGAGGCAAAAGGGTTGGTACAGATCTTGTTAATCAGGCCACTATTCTTGGTGAGCAACAGATCTCCTATGATAATAAAGTCTCGCTCGAATTTGCATATTCTTCAGAGTATTCGGATTATAATATGGAGACTCAGAAGATGTATTTCTTTCCGACTCTCTTTGGTTATTACAAAGGTAACAATGATACAATATCTTTTGTTATGCCAGGTCTTGCAGAGTCTTTTGATTATGGGCTTGAACCAGGTGGAAACTATGATATGACAATATATGCTGCCCTCAGAGAAAAAATTAGAGAGAACCCTTTACTTACAGCTGTTACACCTTCACAGATTAACTATTCGCTCAAAAAGGATCCGTATGGACAGGGAGAGTATGGAAGTTGGGACTGGATGAATATCTACCTTTCGTATATTCACAGCATACCCGAAAGCGCTATTAAGGCTATAAGGGCAAAGATAAAAACGGATTTTTCTGAGGAGACAAGGGTGTATAGTACAAATCCAGTAGATCAGGAACTTCCATTTGAAAACGAAGTATATGATATAGGGAAGTTACGGGGCGTAGAGGATGAATTTTATATGGGATTCAGGAATATAAGAATTGTTGTAGAGAATATTGATCAGATTCCAAAGTCCACAGGGGATATAAATCTGTTTATGGAATTTGAAACCTTTGATGGAACGGTTTATAAAACGAATGAGATAAAGATAAAATATAATATCAATAGAAAGAGTCAGGATATAGATGGCGGTATGGATGCTTCTCTTCAGGATAGGGGATTTTAATATAGGGAGGATCTTTTATGAATAAGATTAGAGTTGGTATTACTGGCTCAGGTTTTATTGGGCAGGTTCATTATGATGCCTTTTCAAGGGTAAGAGAGGCAGAGGTAGTTGCTGTTGCAGATATAGATAAGAAGAGGAGAGGGATTTTTGCAAGAAGAAACAACTTAAAATACCAATTTGATTCATTGAAGGATATGGCAGAATCGGATGAGGTAGATCTGATTACGATAGGTGTTCCGAACTATCTACACAAGGATTTTGCAATAACCTCTTTAAAGAATGGAAAACATGTTGTAATAGAAAAACCACTCTGTCTTACTCTGAGTGAGGCTGATGAAATTATAGAGACATCAAAGAAGTATAAAAGATACGCATTTTATGCTGAGGAGTTATGTTTTGTTCCGAAGTTTGTCAGGGCGAAGGAGATTGTGGATACGGGAGGGATCGGTAAACCATATTTGATTAAGGAATGGGAAAAGCATGCAGGACCGTATTCTCCATGGTTCTTCAAGAGAGAGACCGCAGGTGGTGGGATAATGATGGATATGGGATGTCATGCAATTGAGTTTGTGAGATGGTTTTTGAATAAGCCCGGAATAAAAAGTGTTTATGCACAGGTAAATCTGGTATTGCACAGGAAGATTACGAATCTTGATGATAATGTAATTGTTCTTATAGAATTTGAAAATGGGGTTGTTGCAAATGTTGAGGCGAGCTGGGCACTCAAGGGTGGAATGGATAGTGTTATGGAGTGTTATGGTACGGAGGGAGTAATATATTCAGACCTATTAAGGGGTGGCGGTATAAAGTGTTTTTCAGAGGGAGGTTTTGGCAAAGCAAGGAGAGAGACAATGGGGTGGACATTCCCTGAATATGACTGGAATTATCAAAACGGCTACCCCCAGGAGATGCAACACTTTGTAGATT
>JBBISZ010000252.1:0-4245 GCA_037441045.1 Deltaproteobacteria bacterium
AAAAAATATTGTGTATTCTGAAAATTTATAATTATTGATTATTAACTTGAAAGGAACTATTTGATTATTGATAAAGGATTTTTTTATCTGTTGTAATATCTGTCTTAAAAAGTATTCTAATTTCATATTAGTGTTTGGTGCCAGATACAAAATAAAAGTTTCAAAATAAAAGTTAATATTCAATGTAATATCTATTAGCAGGATGATGAAAAGATGGGCGGACAGATTTTATTTTAAATAATCACATTTTGGATTGTTTTTGTATACATGAAAATTACTTTTTGTCGGAAAAATCTTTTCAAGCTCTTTCCACATATTTGATGTGCCTGCAAAAAGGTCAAAGTGATATCCAGTAATTGCACCACCTGTATCATCTGCTTTAAAACACCCATCGTGGATAAAATTGCCCAATCCATCTATGTCGGGAATCATTACTCCATCCCATTCCTCAGCATAAATTGTAGTTCCAAAAGGTATTATAGAATTATCAACAGCCCATGATCTGAGTGGAACAAGTGGATTTCCCTTTGAACCCATACCCCATGGATACAAATTGGAATCCAGAACATCATAGCAGACGATATAATTGTAACTGGCACATTTTTTGCCGCACGAGCAGGTCTTTGAATAGTTTACAACTCTTCCATCTTCAAGCTTTCCACTTCCTTCAATGCATATAGTATCAGCATATTTTTGGGGGACTGTCGCAATTGGTTTACAATCGGCATCGTAGATTGTTGTATCATCTGTATCGGTATAATCTTTTTCATAAGGAAAATAATAATAAGTATTCCACATCTGTCCAATCAATTCACCTTTTGTTGAATTACCTTTGAATGTGACATTTATCGTGTATGGACCCGGATACTCTTTTCCTGAGGAGTCGCTATATGTGTCAGCAATAATATAATAAGTATCCTGATTGACCGATGCTGAGAATGTGGTATCCGCTCTCGTAATGCAACTATTGGGATCAAGACTTTTTAGTAGGTGTATATCTATATCCACACCTGTGCCGTCAGTTACAGTTACAGTTACTGTTCCGCTGGATGGGAATGCAACTTTGTAAATATATTCGGGACCTTTTTCTCCCTTTGTGGTAGCGCAGGAGTAGTAGTTGAAACTGTCGTGTTTTGAATTCCTTGTGTCACGGCTATCAGTATAGGGTAGAGATGTAATTGTGATAATCTCATCCTGAATTTTTTTGAGTCCGATTGAGCACCAATTTTCTATGCCACTCAGAACCTCGCATCGTCTGTTGTTTGTCTCATAACCCGAGAGTTCACCTTTTAGTGTGTATACACCCGGATAGAGTGAAAATTGAAAGAGTGCACTTGTACTATCAGTCGTTGTCTTTTCTCCTGTTTCTGCTACAGTTACCGATGCGCCTTTGAGTCTGATACTCATATCCTGCTCCCCTGAACCCTTATCCTCATATACTACACCTTTTACTGTCTGTTTTTGATTTTGTATTCCCGTGTCTGTAATTACATCTGGATATCCTGCGTCCATAGAATTATCGGGCATAAAGTTTATATTGAGTGTATATGGTCCATCATATACTATTCCAGAAGAACCAACATATGAGTCTGCAACTATGTAATATTTTCCCGGGTCAATATGTGCTGTAAATGATTTGTCGTTCCTTATTATACATTTGTTTGCATCAAGTTGTGAAAGCAGATGTACATCTATGTCCACACCAGTCCCACAGGTTACAGAGACAGAAAGTGTACCTGAACTTTTCACTTCAAATTGATAGATATATTCGGAGCCTTTTTCATTAGTTGAAGGGGCACATGAATAGAAATTAAAATTCTTACAGGTAGATTCTTCTGTGTTGCGGCTGTCCTGAAAAGGGAAGGATTGAATGATAATAGGAGATGAACAATTATTTTGCTGGGTATTTTCTGCAATATTTTTGTATCTTCTTGCCACATAACCATTTAAAAAACTCCAGCCACCAGTAGTATTTAATCTTACCTTGCTTGCACTACCCGATGCCTCATAAAAAATAGGTTTTCCACTTGAATCAAAATGTGAGAATAGAACTACATGACTCCCTGCCTTATTAAAGATATCTCCTTTTTTTACACTTTTTTTGTCTATGGAATAGGAGATTTGCGAGATGGTGGATGTTGTATATCTTGCCTCCTGCCAGCATTTTGAGACATATCCAGAGCAATCAACACCTGTTGTGCAGGATAGTACACCATCTTTTGAATGAGAGCCTGCTCCATATCCGTTTTTTATCTCATTATCAAATTCGGAAATAGTCTTATATCCGCCCCAATCGTAGGGGACTCCTGTATAGGTGCCGGGCGTGTAGTCACTCTTGTAAGAGGGTGCACAGTTTGCCCTTGTATTTGCGGTTGTGCATGTCCATTTATGTTCGGCGTAGCTCTTTGCTATCTGGATAACAGTATCTCTATCAACAGCGAAGAGTGAGGAGGTTGCTAAAAACAGTAGAAAAAACAATCCAAATATAATGGTTATTCTGTTTTCCATTTTGCCACCTCAATTCTGTCTTTGTAAACGAGCATTGCATAAATAGTTCCATCGTTTCCTATTACAATATCTTTGAATGGGTGCGCATAAATATCCAGAGGGATTTCAATGGGTTTTGACCAGTCCTCCGGGTGTGTGCCTGTTCTGATAACATATCTTTTTACTTTTATTGTCTGATCAGCCCCATCATCTGCCTCGACAAGAAGATATACTCTGTCGTTTTTGTCCGTATCAAGGTAAGAAATGGAGAGTATAGGCTTATCAATCATTATTTCTATCTGTTTTTCTGTATTCCCTTTATACTCGGAGCTCTGCTCCTTTGAACTCATAAATAACATTGAGAGAGACTCTGATATCCTTTTGGTCCTTAGAAACATTGTTTCATTTCTGGACAATAGAGACATAAACGGTATATGTATCCCTGTGTCGTTTAACTTTAATGTCTGCTGATTACCGTACCTCAGGAGAATATTACCCCTGTTTGTAGTAAAGATACCTGAAAAATCAGATATATTAAAACGATATTTTTTATCAGGAGTTGTTATATCAGAGATCTGTGATGAGAGCAAAAGAACAGCATCTTCATGGAGGTCTGCCAGTAGCAACTGGTTGTCCTTTGTAATCGCAATATCAAGTACGCTCTTAGCCTTCTCTCCAAGTGATATCAGCCCTTTAATCATCTTATTCTTATCAAATCCTTTTATCTTTCCATTGATGCTATCGAGTATATATATCTCACCGCTTTCATTGACTGCAAAGCTCATTGGACCTGTCGGGAGTTCATCCTCTCCACCTTCCAGAACCCCGATTTCATCATCTTTTGTGCCCACTGTGAATATTAGTTTATCTGATAGATTAAACGAAATATTATTTTTTGGGTCTGTATTTTTTATTGTAACCGGCTCTTCTTTTGCTGGCTCTTCCTGTGCGGATGTATCTTGTGAAGCATCAGGTTTTATAAATTCACCTGATATCCAGTCTCTTTCGCAGGAGAAAAGCACAAGAATAAGAAGTAGTAAAAATATCATTTTTCCCTTCATCTTTTCACCTCTTTGTAATTGGAAGTCCTGTGATTGTAATGATAAATATATTACATTTCATTAGAAATACTTATACATTATTTGAAGGAAAAATTCAATTTGTTTTTCGAATTGCAAGGTATCTATGTTAAATCAAATAGAATTGTTTACAAATAGCAGGATACATATTTATCTAATTAAGTCTTGTCGATTCTGGCGATTAAAAGCGTTTGAATTTTTGTTTTGCGAAAAATTAGATCAGCCGCTGTTCTTTTGTTTTATCAGAAGGGCTGCTCCAAGCATACCAGCATCATCTCCAAGCTGAGCCTGCCTGATCTTCAGAATCTCATATGAAGGGGGAGTGGCGTATTTTTTAATATCTTTAATAATTGCATTCATAAGTTCTGGAGTATGTGATAGGGCACCGCCGCCAAGAACGACGGTATCAGGATTAAAAACGGTAACAATATTGGCAATTGCCATCGATAATTTATCCCTGATTTCTTTCCATATCAATATTGAGATAGTATCATTCTTTTTATATCCCATTTCAACATAAGAATAATTAAGAAGATCAAGTTTGCCTTTTGTTGCTTTGTAAAAAAAGCTATCTTTATCTACTCTGGCTAAATCAATAATTCTCTCTCTTACGGCATTGCCTCCAGAGTATGCCTCAAGACACCCATAAGAGCCACAGCCACATCATCAACAACCTTCT
>JBBISZ010000253.1:0-4219 GCA_037441045.1 Deltaproteobacteria bacterium
TTTCTGAATGTGCTACTGGCAGATTGAGTATCCCCGTTGAGGTGATATATCGCCCCCATGTACATAAGAGCCTGTTGGTAGTCCCTTGATTTTTCAAATGCAGCAGAGCCTTTCTCCAGATTGTTTATAATCTTCTGAAATATAAAAAAACTTTGATCCAGTTTTAATTCTTCATATAATTGTTTGCCCTCAGTTACCAATTTTTTTGCCTCTTCGTTCTGTCTGTTTATATCGTCTTCAAATACTGCCATCTCCCTCGTGGTGATCTCTGCCGGAATGTATATCTTTTTTTCCAGTTGTTTTCTAAAAAAGTATTCCACCTCAGAAGAAGCGGTAATTAGTTGCTTATCCTCTGCGACAACAAGATAAGATACACGATCAGATGCAACTGCGCCTGTAGCAAAAAGAGTTATCAAAATTAAAAATAGAAATGTTCTATTCATTATCCAATTTAATCTTCACATTTATGCCTGACAGGCTCGTATATCTTATAGAATTCAATACCCTCTTCCTCAAGTTTTTTTCTGTCTGTTCGCAATTTTTGATTTTCTTCCTGCATGGATTTTATGTTCTCGTCCCTGACATCTTTATCTATCTCCTCGTCGGACATATCTTTGAGCCTTTCAATGTTTTTATCATTCATCTTAAGGCGGGCATCTATCTCTCCAATCTTCCTCTGGATATCAAGATATTTAGGTTTTAACTCAGAATATTTCTTATAAGTCTCTTCGTCACATCTTATATAGTCCTCGGTATCATCCTGTAAAGCGGTTCGTTTGACCTTCTGTCCTGTAGATTTATTAGATTTATCCTGCTGTTTGTTGCCATCATCTGAGTATGATAGGGATACAGAAAACAGAATAACAAACAAAATAGACAGTTTCTTTACGATATCTTTCATCTACCCCTCCTGTTCTGGATCATTCTTCAAATTCGGTCTCGAGTGTTTTCTCTGGCATCCCTTCCTTTAGCCAGTTCTTCCATCTCTCAATAGCCTTCTTATTCTTTGCTGCATCGTCAGATTCTGGGTCAAAGCCCATATCTGTTTTTGTGCGATTCTTGAGCTGGGTGATTGCATTTGTGTAGACATCCTTCGAATTATCTTCAAGAGCCCTGACAAGTACCTTAATAAGTTCCTTATCCTTACTATATCCCTGCGCCTTTACATCAAATATTCTGCAATATGCTATAATTGCACGCTTTTTTATATCGGGATTCTTGCTGTCAAGTGCAGGTTTTACCAGTGGTTTCAATCCCTCTATATTATAATCAGATGACCTCAGATATATTTCTCCAAGGGCTATATATTTGCCCATCTCGGACGAAGTGAATAATTTTTTCAATAGTTCTGTCTTCTTTGCCTTGTTTTCGGATCTGTCAATATCCATTAGAATTGAGATTGTAGATTTATATCCCTTTATCTTGTTTGGATTGAATGCAAGTTTGCCCTTCTCCTGTCCATAAAGGACGCCTATATCATCGTGGATTTCTCCTAAGAAAAGTATCGCCTTCTCCTTAACTTTGAAGAGGTTATTTTCGCCTTCATTGAACACATCACCACCGAGTCTCTTCAGGTTTTTTACAGACTTGTCTCCCTTTAATACCTCCCCTACTTTAATCATTACACCACCCTCAATAATCTTTGTAATCTCAGCCACAATTATCGCATCGGAATTTCTTATTCTGTCCTCTATCCCATCCAGACTCCCGGCATATAAATTGACGCCAATGGCGAACAAGATAACAATAGCAAAAAAGAAAATTCTCCTTGACATCACGACACCTCCTCAGATAACAGGTCTGATATATACCATAATAAGGTAATATAGTAAATAGTTTACAGGGTATATGATCATAATAAAGTATAACTACTAATGGTAATACTAAAAATCAATTCTTTTTTTAATCAATTATGGCTCAATATAGCTTTTTCACTAAAGGACTTTTGAATTGGCAAATATCAAAGCACTTTCGAGGAAAATTTTTAGGTGTACAAAGATTGTAGTATTTTACTCTTTTGTAATCAACAGCAGGACACAGAGGGAAGTAAATTCTGCATTATAAAACCAGATATATGCAATTATGTAGTTACTCTTCTAAAATAAACTCCACTCTACGATTTATTTCTCTATTCTTTTTTGAGGTGTTTGGAACAAGAGGTTTTTCCGGACCGAATCCCTTTGCCTCCAGAATATCAGCCCTGATCCCTACCTTAACGAGATAATCTTTTACAGCGTCTGCCCTGTCCTGAGAGAGTTTTATATTATTTTCCTTTGAACCCAGATCAACTGTATGACCTTCAATCATGACATTTTTTATATTTGTATTACCATTTATTACAAATGCCACCATGACCAGGATGATTGTTGAATTTTTGTCAATCTTTGCAGAATTGAGTCCAAACTGAATCTTCTTTTTAAGCGTAATCTTATTCTGTTCAACAACTACAAGTGTCTCTTTGGGCTTATCTTTGAGCATAAGTTCAAGTGTTGCATCTTTATCCTGCTCTATCTCCACTACCTTTCCGATTGAGAGTTTGTCAGGCGCCTTTGCGACTACATACCATTTTCCAGCATCCATCTTTGATGTGTATATGCCGTCAGAAGTCCTGTTTATCCTGACCTCTTTATCTCCACTCACTCCTGTAACTTCAGCATTATTAATATTCTGCCTCTTTTCATCCATAACCTGAACTATTATGCTGCCCTGAATAATCTTCTTCTTGAGAAGGATATTTACGCCTGTAGTGGAATTTCTGCTAACCTGAACATTTACCTTCTTTTCGAAATATCCATCCTTTGCGACAACGAGAGTATAATTTCCTTCATTTATTGGTGGGGTGATAAATTCACCACTGCCCTGCTTTGAGGCTATATCTGGAAGACCCGATTTCTCAATGCTAATTATTGCATTGCCGAGTGGTAATTTTGACTCTTCGTCATATATTTTGCCTTTAATAGTTCCAGTAGTAATTACAGGTTTTGGAGGCTCTATTATCTTTGGCTTTTCAATGATCTTCTCCACAACCTCCGGTTTTGAAGGTTCAATCTTATCTGTTGCAAAGGTGATACCGAACATCGCTCTTACAAGCGGTGAACCATATCCTGGTAGAATTCCACCACCTGCTCCACCTACAAGACCTATACCATTTTTAAAGAAATGCCTTACTGATAACAGCCATTCCAGAGGATTCTGTTCCTCATACTGAAATGGATAGACTGCACTTGTTGCACCCGATATATCCAGACCGAGCAGAAAATCCTTACCTTTTAAGGTCAAAGGATATAATATACCCAGATTGTAGATAATCTCATCGTCGTAGATCTGATGGAGTTTTTCGCCGAGTCTCTGCTTTTCTCTAAATGTGTATCCGAGATTTAGTGCCAGCATCATCTTGAACGGAAAGATGCGAGATAGGGTGAATCTTGGAGAAAAGGCAACAGATGACTCTCCGAGCATATTCTTTTCATCTCCTGATGGAAGTATCAAAACAGGGATAAAGCCAAATGAGACAGGATAGATCCTTTTCCCGAATACCTTTTCTTTCTGAGATAGAAATCTCAGTTTTGGCACTATATATATATCTCCAAGACCGCCCTGAGATAATTCGGTTCTTGAATCTTCATATAGACCGCTCTTACCACTTTGAAATAAAGCCATTGGAAGGGTAAAGCCCGCCTCAAAATAAGGTGCAAATGAATAACCTGCAAAAAGGTTGCTATCCAGACGATAATCTACCAGATCATCTATCTTGTTGTGATTTTCATCAATAAACACAAGCGGGCTTTTAATATAAAACAGGTAAAAGCCAAGATTCAGATTATTATCGCTCATTATCTCCGCAGATTCGGTGATTACAACTCCCTCTGGATCAATTGCAGATGTTACTCTATTTGTATTTACTGTCTGGGCAAAGAGTGGAGCAGAGATGATCAGTATTAAGGCAAGCCAAAGCCACCTCCTTCTACCAATAAGAAACAGACCAAAAATTGACATCATAACATAAAATGACACAGGTTCATCATCTATATCAGAATCGTCCATAACAGAACAGGAGCATCCGCCTCCCATAACTCTACCGATCAGTTGAGGCTTTTTGCCAGCATCTATGCTAATGGCATCTGAACCCTGATTGATATCAGTGATAACAGTATCTTCAAAACCAGCATCTCCTGAGACATCCACTATCTCAATATCTCCTGCATCTAAAATATCTTCA
>JBBISZ010000254.1:0-3318 GCA_037441045.1 Deltaproteobacteria bacterium
CGGGTCCTGGCTTGAAACGGGCGAACTTTACGAGATCAGCCTGCATAAGAAATCCTCTTACATCATTGAGATTAAGATTTGGTTGAGGATGGTCGAGCAGATAAATATTCAGTTCGTAAGTTGTCATCTCTGATGCACCAAATCCATAAAAGCGTTCAATGAATCTTTTGAGTATCTCTGTAAGTTCCAGATAAAGTTGTTTATATTCAGATTTCGTAATAAGTTTTTTCTCTTCGAGAATTTTTAGTGATAAAATCGCCTCTTCGTAAGGAGAAAGTGGCGGTTCAACAGGTTTTGACTTCTCTTCTTCTAAGTTCTGTTTCTTCCTTTTTTTCAAATATCTGATAATCAGGTATATCGACAATGCCAACAATATAAGAGTCAGGACAATATAAATGAGGACATAGGTACGTTCATACACCTTTTCTGGTGGAAATATATCCTTTAGTTTTGCCTCTTCTTCTCCCTTGATGACACCAGAGACAGTTATCTTTATCTCCTGAGTGGAGAGCGGGGATTCTTCATCTGAAAATCCTGCATCTGTAGATGTAAAAACAGGTATTGGTGGTATACTTACCTCTCCAAGCTCAAGTGGTGTGAGAACAAAGGTATAACTATCTATCTTCTGATTGTCCCTGTTCTCGCTCTTAAGTTCCTTTTTTAATAATTTGAATTTGCCAAAATTAATATCATCACGGATTATGCAATTTTCTCCAATCTTTGATCTGATATTTACACTGAGATTTATTGTGTCGCCCACCAGAATTGAGTTTTTGTCTGTTTGTGCGCTGATAATACAATCGGGATAGGCATAACTGCTCAAAAAGAAGATTAATAATGTGGCGGTTTGAAAAAGTCTCTTCATAAACTATCTTCTCATAGCCTCCTTCTGTCGCAGCCTGAAAAATTTGACAAGCGAGGCAGTATAGTCTTTTGTGATATCCATGTCCAGATAGTCAATATCATTCTTCGCAAACAAATTTTTTGTGTAAATCTCCATTTCGGATAGTCTCTTTGTTATTTTGTTTCGGGTATTGTATTCTGTATTGTCTACAACACATGAAGTACCGGTCTCGGGATCTGTTAGCGAAATTTCAAATGGAAGATTGATTACTCTCTCCAGAGGATCATAAAGTCTAAATGCTACGAGGTCGTGCTTTCTTGATACAATTGCAATCTCCCTCTCGTACCCCTCTCCCATAAAATCACTCAAAAGAAAGATTACTGCTCTCCTCTTAAGGATATTCATAGCATATTTTAAGGCATTTCCTATATCGGTTTTGTTGCTCTGTGGTACAAATGAAAGTATCTCTGAAATAATGGACAGGACATGTTTTTTCCCCTTTTTGGGTGGGATGTATTTTTCGATCTTGTCAGAAAATAGTATTGCACCAACCTTGTCCTTATTGTCAATGGCTGAAAAGGCGAGGATGGCTGATATCTCTGCGATAATCTCTGATTTGAGTCTCTCTCTGGAGCCAAAGCGTGTGGAACCGGAGACATCAGCAATAATAAGCACAGTAAGTTCTCTCTCTTCTGCAAACCTCTTTACAAATAGAGAATTCTGACGGGCAGAGACATTCCAGTCAATAAATCTAATCTCATCTCCCGGTATATAAGGCCTGACCTCTGCAAATTCTATTCCCTGTCCTTTGAATAGTGAATGATACTGTCCTGCAAATGTCTCACTCACCAGACGGCGGGTGGAGATCTCAATCTTTCTTATTTTTCTAATAAGTTCTGATGTAAGCATATATTATGGTACTTCTATTGTGTCGAAGATCTTCTGGATAATCTTTTCAGAGGTAATATTTTCTGCCTCAGCCTCAAAGGATGGTATGATTCTATGTCTTAACACATCCGGGCCTACCGATTTGATATCCTCGGGAGTTACATAACCTCTCCTGCTAATAAAGGCGTGAGCCCTTGCCGCCTGAACAAGATAGATAGATGCCCTCGGAGAAGCCCCGTATTCAATGAGCTGCGAATATCCCTTAAGTCCATACTCTTCAGGCTTTCGGGATGCAAAGACTATCTGAAGAACATAGTCCTTAATCTTCTCATCTACATAGACTTTGTTTAATACCCCTTTTGCTCTCAGGAGTTGATCAGAGGTGATGATCTTTTTATTATATTCCGGAAATGAGGATGCAGTCATCCTGTTTATTATCTCTTTTTCTTCTTCGACAGCTGGGTATTAAACTTTGATTTTTAGAAGAAATATATCCACCTGTCCCTCGGGGAGTGGATATGTGCCTTCCTGTTCGATCGGGTTTTGTGTAGCCATAACAAGGAATGGATCAGGTAGCCTGTATGTGGCATCACCAATGGTAACCTGTCTCTCCTGCATTGCCTCCAGAAGGGCTGACTGTACTTTTGCAGGTGCCCTGTTTATCTCGTCAGCCAGGATGATATTTGAGAAGATTGGTCCCTTCCTTGCAGAGAAGGATGCTGTCTGCTGATTGTAAATCATTGTCCCTATAATGTCAGCGGGGAGTAGATCTGGAGTAAATTGAATTCTTCTAAATTCCAGGCTCAATATGTCTGAGACAGTCTTTATTGTGAGCGTCTTGGCAAGTCCAGGGACACCTTCTACAAGTATATGACCGTCTGTGAGTAGTCCAATAATAATCCCCTCAATCAGGTGTCTCTGCCCCACAATCACTTTTGAACTCTCCTGAATTATTGCATCTACAAATGAGGATTCCTTTCTGATAAGCTCATTAATTTCGTTGATATTAAAACTCATCTAACGCTCCTTTCTTAAACAAAGCTCTATATATAACAGGAAAGCAGTCCAATCAATTCCAAAAAAATTGAGTACCAGAAAAGGTATTGTAATACTAACATAAAAATAATTTTTAAAGAGAGACGCGGAGCAAATTCTATAAAATAGCTATTGTAGGGATGAGAAGATCAGGAAATGAAGATATGATTAATCATGAATTATATATCGTTCTGAAAATTTGTAGAGACTGTTCATTTTGATTTACTTATGTATTGGTAAAAATTTTTTACTTCATTTTATTGTGTTTTATTTAGAATAGGATATTATACTGATGTTGAGCAGGAGGATGTTAAGATGCGATATTATGTTTTTATATTTGCCCTTCTTACAATAGTTCTATCAGTTATTTCCTGCTCTCAGGAATCCACTCTCTCCACAGATGTTATATCCTTTTCTGATACTGAAAGTCTCGCCAAGACCCTGCGCCGGATATCACGTGAAACTGGCGAAGTGACGGTTGGTCTTGCTCTTGGCAGTGGTGCAGCCTACGGCTTTTCACATATTGGGGTTTTGAAGGTGCTTAAGGAGCA
>JBBISZ010000254.1:3328-4218 GCA_037441045.1 Deltaproteobacteria bacterium
GATACTGAGGAGATTTCTACAGATGGAGGCACCATTGACATAGGAACGTTTGCTTCAAGACTTACAAGACATCCATATACAACCTATAGAGGAGGCAGATCTTTTTCAATCTTCTGGGAGACTGATAGAGATGAGACAGGATATATAGAACTTGAAAATAGTCTCTATAAGGTATCTTCAAATAAATTAATACTCACAGTGGGTGCAGAGCAGAGGAGGCGTACTGTATATCAGTACAGAGCAGAATTCAATAATCTGCCAGATGATAAATACTATACCTACAAAATTCGCTCTCTGAATACACCTTTTACTGGTGGATTTTATTCAAAATCAAGTTCGGAGAGTTTTATATTTGCTGTATATGGAGACAACAGATCTGGTGCCCCTTATTTAAATGAAAATCCAACACACAGGGCGATTACCTCAGCAATAGCACAATACAAACCGGAGTTTGTTATAAATACAGGAGATATAGTCTACGCCGGTGGTCTGGAGAGTGAATGGTATCAATTTTTCAATGATGGCGCTGCCTTATTTACGACTCTCGCTCTCTTCGTTGCAATTGGAAATCATGAAAAAGGTGGAGAGGATATTTTCAACAGGCAGTTTGACTTTCCATATGGAGATAAATTTTATTTTTCATTTGATTGGGGAAAATCACACTTTATTATCTTATGTGTTGATTGCGGAATCTCTCCAGAGACAGAACAGTACCGGTGGTTCAAAAATGACATTGAGACAGCAGATTCAAATAATAATATAGATCATGTATTTGTGGCGTTTCATAACCCACCATATACAATCTCTTCTCATACACCAAAATCAGATGCTCGCAATTATATAGTTACGCTACTCAAGCAGACAAGGGTAAAGCTCGATATAAATGGGCA
>JBBISZ010000255.1:0-4213 GCA_037441045.1 Deltaproteobacteria bacterium
TTCCAGATATACGACCAGATCAAATTTTATTGGCTCTCTAATAACAATATCCCAGATTTTCTCATAAAGAACAAGTTCTGGATCTGTCAGATTTATATATGCAAATATTCTATCCTTTTCATAAATAAAATCAGATATTGTAATCTTATGAAACAGATCCTGCTGGGTAAACTGCTCAATGAGTCTGTGTCTCTCAAACAAAAAATGAATCTGTGTCTGAAAGGCATATCTCTGAGGCTGTTTATAAAATTTTTCAAGAAATGGATTATCATCCACTGTTTCAAGTATCAACCTTGCATTAAATGTCTTTGAGAGCATCCTAGCAAGTTCGGTCTTCCCTACTCCTATTGGACCTTCTATGGCTATGTTCATACGCTTCATCATGATACAAATCCTAAATATAAATTATTTGTTTGTCTATGAAAATTTCATCTGATTTTTTCAATATACGGCTTTTTTAATATTTTCCCCATATCCGCAATATTTTTGAGCCTGTTTCGTTCCACAATCTCATCATATAAATTTTCCATACTTATACCTTCTTTGAGTAATTTTCTGGCAAATTCTCTCTCAATTTCAATAATTCTAAACAACTTTGCCTTGGACATCACACCCTCATATCTAACGCCATTTACATATATGGTTGGCAGGGTCTTAATACCAAACTGAGATGACTCTTCAATATCCCTTGCTGTATATTTTTCAATTTCATTAGAATCTTTATATTTTTTAAGATCGTCAATATTCAAGCCCAGATCAGATGCAAGTCTATAAATAGTATCCTCATCTGTAAAACCGGGCTCCTGCATAACTTTATCAAATAGAACCCAGAACTTCTTCTGGTATAGAGCGGAGGCAAGTATTTTTGCTATACTTATTGATTTCTTATGTGAACTCAAAGGGAAGTGCTTAACAAATACCCTTAAATCTTTACCATATTCTTCTATGGCAGATTTAATGGTGGGATAGAATCTCTTTGAATAAGGACATTCGTAGTCAACAAATAAAACTAAAGTAACAGGCGCAAACCGCTCTCCTCTGTATGGAGTAAATCTCAACGTTTCTTCTTTTATCAAATTAGCATCTTTTATAGAATTCTGCTGATTATTTCTATCGGTAACCTTAATCTGATAGGCAACTGTTTTTCCATTCTTAATAATCTCTTCATAAATCTGGGACTTATTAATACCTGATGCAACGAGTTGCTCCGCCTTTGATACCTGTTCGTCTACCAATCTTGCAATCTCTTCGTACATTTTATTGCCATCTATTCTAAGTCCATTTATAAAATACGATGGAGCAAAATTTACACCAAAATTTATGCCGAGATTCATATCATCAATCGCAGGAATTTTTAGACCTTTATAGTCCGAGAAGACAGAATCAGGTTTTATGCCTATGCTGTTGATAAACTGTTTTAGGTCTTCTCGAGATAATGAATCTTTTTCTGTAATCCACTTAACAAAATCATTCATCTTATTTTTTTTCACAGATTCAATAAAAAGATTTGAAAGAGGAAGCGAAAGTTCGTTCTTATATACAGGAAAGTTGTATAAATATAATGATACTCTTGTATCCCTCTCTTTCTGGATCTTTAGAAATGATCGAAGGGCATCAATGGAAGAAGAATTGCTAAAATCTGCGAATAAAATCACCTTTACTATTGCATCAGATGCACCTGCAATCCTCCTTAAATCATCAGGTCTGATAGCGAATATAGAACCTGGTGGTTCAAGTGTTACTACTATATTTGAGTTTTCAGGCGTCCTGATGCCTTCTTCTTTTCCTCTCTGATTTACCGTGGTATTATTTTTGTTACCAAGATAAAAACTGGCATAAATGATAATAGCGGCAATTAACAGAGAACTAACTATAGTCCATCTTCTTTTCATATATTCTCCTTATTTATCTATCAGGCTAACGTAATTATTTCTGTCTGATACAAAAGATATATCAGTCTATCTATAGTTTCATCGGGAGTCAGCCTGAATAGTTTATATACCTCCTTAAGAATTTTATTCTCAAATCCATACACTATTTTCAATTCTTCCTGAGTCAACCTTAGATTCTCCGGGCTTATTGCCCTCTCCTTGAGGAATACTATTTTCTTCCCACTTAAGACACTGAGCGAGTTTTTGATAATGTCATATTTCATATGATTTTTTACCGCCTCAGAGATCAAGGCAAAAGCACCCATACCCATTGGATTGGACACATTTTTTGATGTGCTATGTGCATAGAATTCATAAGATCCCTCCTCCCAGTTGTACAATTCAAAATATCTACTTCTCATCTGCTGTATGAGTAGTTTTATTAGATCGGCAGGTTTTATATAGCCCTTTTCAATCAGGATATCGCCTATCTTCTTTTTACTCTTTTCCTGTTCTTTTAAAGACTGCACAAGACTGACCCTTGTAATAATATTACGGTTTACAAGCATTTCTCCAAATAATTCCTCTTTGATATTAGTCTCTATATGTTCGGGGAAACCATCTCTCAGATAGACAGCCTTCTCTGTCTTTTCCTTTTTGAAAATGAGCTTCCCTGTAACCTTTGCTGATGCAAATCTATAAAATAGTCTTGTTACAGAAACCTCTTTTAAAAAACCACTATATTGCGGACTGAGAGATAAGATATCTGTATAACTTTCTCTGTCAGATTGAAATGCGTCAATGAGTTCAGGGAATTGATCGAGAGGCTTAAATATCTTGTTATCAATGGATGCAAGGGTAGCCGGATTAATATTATAAATCTTGATAATGTTTATAAGCGACTCAATATTGAATGGACCGATTACTCTATCATGTCTGTCTTTGAGATAAAATTTTACATCTTTTAATTTACTCTTTTCTGACTTCTTCTTATTATCAGATGATCTAACAAAAGCAGATGATTTAGAAGAGATCTTATGCACCTGCTGTAAAAGGCTTTCATCTGTAGGAAATAGCGAATGCATAAATGAGGCTAATATTTTAACATTGGTTGAAAGCCTGTTCTCTATCATATACTGCATAATTGCTGAAGAGAAATCTACTGCAGATTGATATCTCTCGTATGGATTTTTTTTGAGTGCAGTCATAAGGATATCCACCATAGCAGGACTCATATATTGCAGAAGCTCATTCTTATTTTTTGGCTTTGCCTCTCTCATCTCCTTTAATGCCTCAAACTCATTTTCAATATTATAATACATCCTCTGAGTAAATATCTCATATAATACGAGCCCTGCCACAAAAACATCTGTACGCTGATCCAGATTTTTTCCCTCTACCTGTTCGGGCGACATATATCCTATCTTCCCCTTGATATAACCAGCACGTGTTACATTCTTCTGGAGTGCAGCCTTCGCAATTCCAAAATCACCTATCTTTACTTCTCCATCCAGTGAAATTAATATGTTTGATGGTGAAAGATCCCTATGGATCACTTTGAGCTCTTTATTATCTGGACCTTTTACATTGTGAATATAATCAAGTCCCTCCAGTAGTTCCAATATTATATGCAACCCAATATCTTCGGGTATTTTAATCCCCGCCCCCAGACAATATTCCAGTATGGTTAATAGATCCTTACCATGTACATACTCCATACAGATATAATACTCACCACTCACTTCACCCACATCCAGAATTTGAATAATATTCGGATGCATAAGGCAGGACATCAACCTCGCCTCATCAAGAAACATAGTAATATAATGCTTATCCTCCACCAATTCTGGATTTATTTTTTTGATAACCACAAGAAATTGAGGCGAGAGGACAGGTGTGGCAAGAAATATCTCTGCCATACCTCCTTTACCAATCTTTTTAATGAGATTATAATTCCCAAAGTTTACTGGTTTCATAATTTATTACCCACAAAATTCTTTTACAACTTTTTTAAGAATCTCTTTCCCCCAGATCAGTGCATCTTCCGGGATCCTCTCATTCTCAGAATGAATGAGAGATGTGTATGAAAAATCTTTCTCAAACCTCAAGGGAGTAAAACCATAGACAGTTGTTTTATTCTTACTAAAATATTTGGCGTCGGTAAAACCTGGCGACATATACGGAGTCAATACAGAACCCCTATCCTCTAATTGAACTACCTTCCTTATAATATCAAACAGTTCAGATCGTGATTCAAACTGCAAAGGCTCACCGTATGATACTACCTCTATCTTGAGATCATCGCCTATAACCTCTCTTACCTCATCTACTGCCTCATTAAG
>JBBISZ010000256.1:0-4199 GCA_037441045.1 Deltaproteobacteria bacterium
TCTCTTTGAAGCTCTGAATGCCTATTGGTAGTTTTCTCATAGATACCTCGTTGTGTTGAGTAATTTATTATATTATAAAGCCAAAATCAAGAGATAAGGTGGGAAGGGAGTTATAATATATCGCGTAGACTTCCTGATTCTTATTTGTGTTTTTGTCATAAAGAGTCAGTTTGATAATGCCTATGAAAACAAGAGAAGGAGGCAATAGAAAATATTATATTCTTCAAGTAGATAGCTGTAATGAAAGACGGGGATTAAAATTGGAAATAAATGTGCATTTTAAAATTGCATCCACATAAAGTAAAAATACAGTTGAAAAATTGAAATAAATAGGTTTGTAACATTTGAGATGAACAGACTATTTCTAAATTTTATTTACATTAAGTGGAGGATATGTATATGGGAACAAATTATGTGAGGACAGTGAGTGGGTCATTTGGGTTTTGGAAAATTTAAATAATGCTATTGTTTATGGTTTTATCTGGAGGAATTTTTATAGCGGTTGATGCTTCCGCCGCATCTATAGATGACGGTTTTGACCCGAATGCAAACGGCGGGGTTAAATCCATAGCCATCGAGTTAGACGGAAAGATATTAGTAGGCGGTGAATTTACAACCATAGGTGGTCAGACAAGGAACAGAATTGCCCGTCTGAATATGGATACAACATGCGGATGCTCATGTAGCATAGTTGAATAACCGTTGTAATAAATATAAGCAAATATATTTTTCGTTTTGTCATTGTATATTTAATTTTTCTATCAAAGAGTAATCTCAGAATGGCTCATTATATAATTTGTCAAAATCTACAATATCAATATACCCCTATTCAGCCGTCTTATGTAAATAAGACAAAGTTTAACAGGTTAGATAGATGAACCAAAATCTGATGTAAAACTACCTGACTATTAATGTAGTAATTAAAAAGAAAGTGAGAAGATAATGAATGTCATGGGGAATAAAATTAATTGACTTGCACAACATAACTTTGCTATAAGTTAAATGGATGTTTTTAAAAACATTTTATCTTACAGGAGCATTTATGAAGAGAAGAATATTACTTTTTCTGTCACTGTTACTGTTGTCACCACTTGCTTATTCCAATCAATTTTCAATGCAGGGATATGACACAGAATCGGCATCAGTGCTCAATTCAAATATTGTTTATGGCAGCTCAGCAGGCTCACTTTATACCAATCCTGCCCTTATCGGTGGACTGAAGAATCATCTTGCGATAAACTTTAATCTGAATATACCTTCTTTAAAAATTAAACTGATGGAGAAGCCTGTGCATTCTGATGTGCCTATCTCAATATATGACTCCAATGTCTCAAACAATAAAAACAATTTTAAGACGCTTCCTACCGTAGAACTTATAAATGGGAGAGGTGATACGATAGTTGATGATTCGGTGGCATTTGTTGGAATAGGACTCGCTTACAATTTTAATATCCCAGAGTTTCAGCTTGCTGGTATTATTCAGCTACCCGTATCCTTTCCTGAGGCAGCGGTACTATCCACTCATTATAATGATGAGCGTGAGGCGATTTTTTCAAACAAACTTTATTTTACAAGATTTGGTCAGTGGGAGAAGGTGGCTGCAGGACTTGCTGGTGCATCTTATGATATTCTTCCACAGCTTTCTCTGGGGGTTGCGGCGCAGATTACGATTACAACAAAGACACATCTTGCGATATATATCCCTGATGCATCTGTTCAGGATTATTCGCTTGCAAATGCAGATGCGAGTATCTCAACTGGTCTCAGACCGATTGCAGGACTTATATATAGACCTTTTGATTGGTTATCTGTGGGGGCTGTATTCAGAGATGAATCATGGGTAAAGGTTGATGGGACAGGTGAACTACTATTATGGAATTATCATGAGGCAGATCCCTATAAGACAATCCCCAAGAGGACAGTTCAGAAATTTCCGCTTGCCATTTCTTATGAGCCAAGAGAGTATGAACTGGGTTTAGGTATTAAATATTCAAGACTTGCGGGGCAGTTTGCAGTAATGTTTCAGGAGTGGCCACTTTATAGAGATCAGCACAACAGGCATCCTTATGTTCTGGATAATCCTTTGAGTGCAGATATTGAAAGTAAGTTTCATTTTAAGAGTACTTTCAATTATCTCGGGAGCATAAACTGGGACTATGCTGAGGATAAATCATTTAAGGTTGGGGCTGCATTTTACCCCACACCAGTCAAAGCCCAGACAGGCAGGACAAACTATGTAGATAATGATCTCATTGCATTCTCTCTGGGACACAGGTATGATTTTGAGTTATTTAAGAGGGAATTTTCTATGAATGCTATGGCTCAATTCTTCTATATGTTCAAAAGAACTACTTATAAAGATCCATCTCTGATTCTGGATGAATTCCCTGATGATTCAACAACACTTCTCTCAAATTCCCCCATGCTTGAGGCTAAGGGGCTGCAAACGAACAATCCGGGCTTTCCGGGGTATGAGTCTTATGGATTTGTGCTGTCTCTGGGGCTTAACCTGATTTATTATTTTTAGTGTTTATATGATATTCTGTTCTGCCGGAGGTTATATGAAAAACATATCCTTTTTTATATCTGTATTATTACTTGTATTTGTCTCCTGCGATAAGAGGGACGGTGTTCTGGTTTCAGAAGATGCTCTCGGCTATTATGAGTGTTCCACCGATATGGATTGCGGAAGTGGCAGATATTGTGATGAAGAGAAGAGAGTCTGCTCAATAGATTGTGTAACTTCAAAGGATTGCGTGTTTAAACTGAATTCGCCTGATGATGAGAATAATTTTGACTGTTCTCCCTGTGGTAGATGTATTCCAAAGGGGACAAAGGATGAGAAATGTGTAATAACAAAGGATGTTGTATGTAAAAATGATGACGATTGTAAGGATGCCTATAAGAGTGCAAGTTACTTTTGCAGGAAAGGTTATTGTACCCTGAAATGCACAGAGGATGGAGACTGTAAGAAGATGGGCAGGGGATTCTTATGTAACTCTGATGAGAATGCGTGTATAAGAAGATGTTTCAGGGATCTCGATTGCTATCTCCATGGATGGCAGTATGAGTGTATACTTCCAGACGGCGTAAATAAAGAGGAGAACGAAAAGGCAAAGGTAGGAGAAGAGAAGTATGGAGAGTGTAAGCTCAGAGAGGGAGGAATTGATTGGGGCAAGGATAATAACCCTACAAAGCCTGCATTCAGGTATCAGGGAATATGGGGATTTATGATGAATACAGCGGTGAGGACTTTGCATGTACCTCTGGTTAATTCTCAGGATACGGTTTCAAATAACTATATACTCGTAAAAATTGTTCAGAAGGGAGACCAACTTGTTTTTTATGAGAAGTGGTGCTCAATTGAACTCAAAAATTTCAATGATGAAAATCCAGACTGGCAGGATCTTGCATGGATGATAACGCCCGATAGATATTCTGATAATATCCCAATTAATATTCATAGAGTTTTTTCTGTGCCTGATCTGTCGCCTGGTGCAAAACTTGAGACGGATAGATTGCTTGAGATTAGAGGGGCAGTACTTGAAAATCCGGAGTCAGATCCGCTACCTACACATTATAATCAACAGGATCCCAGGATAATTGATCAGGACAGGGATGGCAAACCTGGCATGACAAATATTATGTCAGGTGTACTAACAGGTGAGGTCTACAATGTCCAGAGATGGTGGGTGAAGTATTTTATCAATGTGGTGGATGAAAATCATCTTCAGGGTCTTCTGGATCACGGCTCAGAACAAAATATTATAGATGCAAATCCGAAGAGTCTGATTTACGATACTGAATGCATCAAGCATCCGAACGAACTTCATAGTTATTTCAGGGCTTTAAGGATGGATGATACTGCCTCCTGTGCTGATGTCCTGTATGAGGCAAAGAAGGTCAAGGGCAGCTGGCTTGAATTTGAGTGGTTATATAACCCTGACAAAAAACCGCAGAAGTAGATTTAGTTATATTCTTAAAAAGAGTATTTACCAAACCTGTGTCAGTAAGTAATTTGTTCGAGTTTTAATTCACCATAGAAATCCCTTGGTTTTATTGAGGTGTAATTTGCTTACACATAGTTATTTAAGAGAATTGGTAAATAGGTCTTAACCAATGCATTGTTTTTTAATTATAAACTTTATCACTGCTGTCCAAAATAATTTTTAGTCATAAAATTTATCCTTATAAAACAA
>JBBISZ010000257.1:0-4198 GCA_037441045.1 Deltaproteobacteria bacterium
GAGAATATCTATACTGCATCTATCCGGGACCTTGTTTATCTGATCTCCGCCGTAGATGGATACAATATCAATATTATCAACAATTTTTTTCCCGTCGGATATTATACTCAGAGCCTTTTCAATGGCATTTTCTCCTATCGATGGCACAGATGAGTGGGCGGGTCTTCCATTGATAAATAATCTAAAGAGGTTCTTCCCCGCTTTTGGTTCTCTATTTATAGTGTCTCTGAGGATGAATCTAAATCCAGTATAACCTTTGCTGCTATAACATATATGGAGCTTGGTGGGTCCACCTACTATTCCAAATTGTGGTCTTGCAATACCGCTCTCGGCAAAAATTTTTGCACCTGTAAGTCCATAATGTTCCCCGCTGGTAGCGAGTATATAAAATGGTTTTTTAAACTTTTTATTTGAGATTGACCTTGCAGCCTCTACCATGCAGAGCCAATCCAGTTTTCCAGAGGATACTCCAAGTCCATAAATATTGTCATCTCTAATAACCATATTAAATGGGTCATAATCTGTTATTTTCCATAGATAAGGATCGCCTGGATCTACTGTCTCAATGGAAGAAGAGAGTAGAAGTCCCCCATCAAAGTTTGGACCGAATTTGGCAAGTATATTTGAACCGGGAATTCCCTTTATCTCAAATTTCTGTTCTTTGATTGCAGCGCCCATACCCTGCAGGATCTTCATAATGAGTTCACTGATATCCTGTGTGCCGTAGTCGGGGGTGGAGTTTGTTGCAATTAATTCCTTTGCCTCTAATATCAAATTTGAAATCATATTCGTCTCATTCTCTATATACCTGCTCAAAGAACCTTAAAAAGTTCCTGTATAATATACTCTCAATTTGGTCATCTGTCCAATTTTCTGATTTGAGTTTTTTAATCAGTAAATTCATATCGTTTATATCTTTTAAGTCAACAGGAGAAATTATGTGTCCATCAAAATCTGAACCTAAAGCAACTGCTCCAGTGCCAGCTATCTTTTTTATATGTTCTATATGTTTGTAAATATCTTCAATAGAGCTACTTTTGTTGCAACTCAGGTGGGGACTATGAAAATTTATTCCAATTATTCCTCCCTTTCTGGCAATCTGTATGATCTGAGAATCTGTAAGATTTCTATCAGAATTGCATATTGTACGTGAGTTGCTATGTGAGGCAAATATGGGAGAGGTAGATATCTTTAATATATCGTCTATTGTCTTATCTGATGCGTGAGAGACATCTATCATTATGCCAAGTTTGTTCATGAGTTTTATTACCTCAATTCCAGATTTTGAAAGTCCCTTATCATTCTTTGTATTATGGGCAGATGCCAGAAGATTGTCTCTACTCCATGTGAGAGAGATTGCCTTTATGCCGAGCGATTTTAACTTTGAGATATTATCGAGGTTTTCGAGAGGTTCTCCACCTTCAAGGGAGAATATTATTCCAATTTTTTTACTGGTAATTGCATCCTTTGCATCCTGTGGTGTTTTTATAATTGCTATATTTTTATGGTCTTTGATCTTCGATTTTGCACAGTTTATCAATTCTTCAGAATATTGCATTGCTGAATCTGCACCGTTTATAGAACGCGGGATCCAGATTGATGTCATAAGTAACATTGGGCCACCAATATTCAGGAAATCAACCTGCATTTTTTCTGAGACAATCTTTTTGCAATAGACAGAGATAGTGTCAATATGTGTAAGTGCTATTGGCAATGTGTTTGCAAAGATGTTTGCTGATATTATAAGATTAAAAATTAGCCAAAATAAAGAGACAGCAATTGTTTTTTTTATATCAGATAAACATGATATCTTTAATCTTGGTTTAGCCGTATAGTTCTTCAAATAGTTTGTATATCTCCTTTGATTCTCTCAAAATAGAAATTGTATATTCCGCATGATTTGGAAAATATCCATTTCCTATAAGCATGGTTGCCCCGTGGCCTATACCTTCAGCACCCAGTGCTGCGGCTGTAAAAGAGGTTGCCATTGAAAAGAAATAGACAATGCCATTATCTTTACATGAGAGTATTGAACTCATCTCTGTGTTTGGTACATTTGTGCAATTTATGACTATGTCGCACATTTTGCCATTTGTATGTTCCTTTATCATCTCATAAATCTCAAGAGGTCTCTGGGCGTTTCCTTTGAGACAAACATCAGCCCAGCCAAACTTTTTCATCCTTTCAAAAGATGTATCAGAATGGGCATGCCCTATTACTTTGCCTGTTTTTCCCGCCTTTTTCTTTGCCTCATACAGGCAGAGCATACCGGATTTTCCGCCAGCTCCTATCACCAGCACAGTATGTCCATCCTTTACAAGATGTGCTGTCTGGGCGGGAGCGCCAGCGACATCAAGTGCGGCAAGTGCAATCTTTTCGGGGATATCATCAGGGAGATTTACTGCAACTCCTGATTCAAATAGTATAGCATATCCGTCTATCTCAACCTGTTCTTTATCAATAATGACATTTTTTATTTTATCAATATGTAGCGGGGTAAGAGAGAGAGAGACGAGGGTTGCTATTTTGTCTCCTTTATTCAGTTTGAGTTTACCCTTATAATTGGGTCCTATATCCTTTACCTTTCCTATCAACATACCGCCTGATCCGGTAACTTTATTGTGTTGTTTCCCTCTCTCCTTTACAGTCTCCATTATTATTTTTGCAATGCCCTCTTTGCCGTTGTTTGCGGCATTCTTCATCTGATGAAAACTTGCAGAATCAATGTTTAGCGTAATTACATCAATTAATATCTCGTTATCGTAGAGCGGCAGTGAGTTATCCAATTTCATTGCAGGTTGTGGAAGACTTCCTTTCGGTTCTATGACTCTGTGTGATCCATAGGGACAACCATTTGTTCTGTAAGACATGATAGACCTCCTTGTTATCTTACATTTAGTCCAAGATTTCTTGCGATAACTATTCTCTGGACCTCGCTTGTCCCCTCCCCGATTTCAAGTAGTTTCTGATCTCTGAAAAAACGCTCCACATTATACTCTTTCATAAGTCCGTATCCGCCGTGTATCTGAACTGCATCTGTAACTACTCTCTTCATCACCTCCGAGCAATAGAGTTTAGCCATTGCCGCCTCTTTTGAAAATGGTCTTCCCTGGTCCTTCAGCCATGCAGCCTTGTATAGCAGATTACGAGCAGCCTCAATCTCCATAGCCATATTTGCAAGTTTGAATGCGATTGCCTGATTGTCTCCGATAGGTCTTCCAAATTGAATTCTCTCCTTGGCATATTTGAGAGCAAGTTCAAATGCGCCCTGCGCACCTCCAAGTCCCATGGCAGCTATTGACAATCTGCCAGCATCGAGAGTTTTTAACATCTGATGAAAACCCTCACCACGTTTGCCCAGAAGATTCTCCTCCGGTACCTCACAATCATCAAAATATAGTTCTGCTGTATTGGATGCACGCCACATTAGCTTTCCATCCATCTCTTTTGCTGTAAAACCTTTTGTACCGGCAGGTACGAGTATGCAGCTGTATTCCTTCTTGCCATCCTGCCTGGTGCCGGTAACTGCCTGAACGGTAACTACTGCTGTAAGTGGATTGGCAGCATTGGTGATAAAAATCTTGGAGCCGTTAATAATCCATTTCTTATCTTTGAGAATTGCTGTGGTCCTGCTACCACCTGCATCCGAGCCTGCATTCGGTTCTGTGAGACCGAATCCTGCCAGTTTGCCAGAACAAAGCTCAGGCAACCATTTCTTTTTCTGTACCTCGCTTCCAAAATAATATATAGGACCTATTCCAAGAGAATTACCTGCTGCAACAGTTGCGGCTTGTGATCCGTCCACCCTTGCAATCTCCTCCACAGCAATTACATAAGATAGATAATCAAGGCCCTGACCGCCGTATTCTTCAGGCACATACATCCCAAAAAGACCCATTTCAAACATCTTCTTTGTGAGATCTACAGAGAACTCCTCTTTTTCATCGAGTTTTTGCGCAATTGGGGCAATCTCCTGCTCTGCAAAATCTCTGATTGATTTTCTCAATATCTCCTGTTCGGTTGTAAGATTATAATCTGGCATATTTCCTCCCTTAGAAAGGTCAATTATTACTATCTATTTTTGAAATAAGAGTCAAGACAAAAGACTGTTCCAAAAAAGTGCCAGTTACCTTTTTGTTATTTTTCTTCTTTTTTTCTTTCCTATTTGTTATGCTGCCATCCCTGCTTGCTATAACCT
>JBBISZ010000258.1:0-4188 GCA_037441045.1 Deltaproteobacteria bacterium
TGTAAAATTTGTCCAAAAATACTGCTAAATTTATTCATCGGAAGCCTCCTTTCAGGGAGGCTTATATCATAAAATATTTGACTGATTGAGGATTCCTTTGCAAAATTTATTCTGGACAGATGTGATTCAAATTTTAACTGGTTATTGAGCAACCCTGTATAATTTTTGAGGTATAATCAACTTATATATTTAAAAGATAAATAAAAACCTTAAGTATGAAAAAATCGGGCAGCGTTGTTTTAAGACTTACTGTGTGGGGGAGGTCAGTAAGGAAGGAACAACGCCACCCTTTGTAAAAAATAGAATATTGACTTAGTCCTATAGGACAATAATCTACCATTGTCAACTATTTTTTCTTAAGCCTCCTGAAATCCTGAGGACTCATCGAAAGACCATCCTCTCCCCAGATACCAAGATGATTTACACGAGCATAATTCTGTGCAGCTCGCAATCTCTCAACATATTTTACATTTGGGGGAAAGGTATATAGCATAGCCAGACCTTCCTTCAACATAACTTCATTGATAAACTGACCGTCCTTTGTAAAAATATAGCCAAGTAGCCTATTATATTTATCCCTCTTCGTAACATCAAACTCAAGGATGATAACACTACCAGGCGCGGCAAGTGAATATAATCTATCTCTTGAAATCTTGCCCCATTTATCCTGATCTTTTTCGGGCGCATCAATCCCAATGAGTCTTACTGATTCAATGTTTGATTCATATCTAACTCTAATTGTATCCCCATCCAGAACGGATACAACCACAACCTCATCCTTCCCCACACCTGAAACAGGAGAGATATTCCCCTGAACAAGGTAATATATTGCAGCAGCAATAATAGTAAATGCAGAGCCAAAAGATATGACTTTACGCCTTTTAATCAAACTACCTTATTCACCAAACATTGAAGATTTATCCAGATAATCCATAATTATTGGAACCAGATCTTTTCCAATAATCTTCCCAAGGCCACCTCCGTATGCCTGTGCCTCACACAGATGAGTAGTTTCATCAGGCCTGATATCCTTATGATACAATAGAATAGGAACTGGATCCATAGAGTGTCTCTTTGCAACGCAGGGAGTGGAATGATCACCGGTTACCACCACCACATCAAATTTTTCAAGCAGTCCATCAAAAAATTCCCTATCCACTCTCTCAATAAATGCCTTTTTCCCTTCAAAATCTCCATCATGTCCACACGAATCAGTCCCTTTTAAGTGAGCAAAGACAAAATCATAAGTCTGCATATATTTTAATACAGCATTCTTCTTTGCAGCAAGATTTGTATTTTTTGTACCTGTAGCCCCTTCAATATCCGGAGTATAAAATGAAAGATATCTTGCAACGCCTTTATACAGGGCACCACCAGCAACACATACCGCCTTTACCCCAAATTTCTGTTCAAAAGGTTCAGGCCTAAAACATTCGCCCGCTCCTCTCAAAAGTGCAATATTTGCAGGTTTGATTCCCTTTGCAATCCTCTCTTTGTTCATCGGATGATCTTTTAATATCTGATAAGCCTTCTCTGTGAAAATATTCAAAACCCGGGCTATATACTCACCACTCTTATCCAGAGCCTCAGCCTTTTCAACCTTTGCATTTTCGCGATGTGGATCTGTGTTGGAGACCTTCACTGACAGGTTCTGACCTGAAAAAAGGGCAGCGCCTCTGTGTTCAACCGTATGAGTAAGGCGAATAGTCACACCCTCAATATTCATATTATCAATTGAGGCTATCAACTCTTTCATACCATAATCATTTCTGCCCGCTCTTCTATCAATGACATTCATATTATCATCCACAGTTGCCATGTTAAGTCTGAAAGCCACATCCCCACCTTTTAGTTCAAATCCAGCCCCAAGAGCCTCAAATGCACCTCTACCTTTATAATATACATAAGGATCATATCCCAGAATTGCAAGATGAGCCGTATCAGAGCCCGGTATATTCCCAATTCCAATAGGATACATCAACCCCGTCATACCCTTCTTAACAAAAGCATCAAGCACAGGGGTCTTTGCAAGATTGAGCGGCGTATTCTCTGTCCTGTCTCCAAGACCATCCATAATTACAAGTAATGCTTTCATCTCAAACCTCCATATCAAGATGCAATTATATTAACCAAACTGCATTGGATAATCAATCAAAATAGATAGTTCTGTACTATACCCACAGGTCGAGACATTTTTTATGGCAAAACTTATGAAATTACAAAATATTGGGATACGAATTTACAAAATTATTCTGAATTTGTTTCATTATTCATATTCTAACCTTTGTTATGCACATCTAATTCTTCATTAAATGGAGACCATCTCATTACCAACAGGTATTTGCAAAATCCCTTTATTTTATCATTTATTTATCTTTCAACCTTAAATTGTATTTTTGGTTTCTGCATTCTGGATCTTAAATCCTTTTTCATTTTCTGAGCTCTCACTTTAACATATGCATAAAGTCTCTTAACCTCTTTGGGACTCAATTCTCTATATGCGCCGACAGGCATATCATCAACCTTAAGCCCTGCAAACTCCACTCTCTTCAATCTTATAACATCATAACCTATCGCCTCAAAGATTCGTTTGACCTCATGATGTCTTCCCTCAGAAAGTGCAATTTCCACCCAGCTGTTTATCCCTGTTGATTTAATGATCCTGACTCTTGATGGCTTTACAAATCCATCTCTCAAATGAATACCCTTCTTGAGCTCCTTCACCCTGAGAGGTGTAATTACCCCTTTTAATTTTGCATGATATACCCGCTCTACTCCATATCTTGGATGGGTCAACATATTGGCAAGTTCACCATCATTTGTAAGCAGGAGTACACCTTCGGCATCATAATCCAGTCTGCCAACAGAGAATACCCTTGTTTCTGCATTTACAAGATCCACAACTGTCCGCCTTCCTCTATCATCATAGTTTGAACAGATGGTCCCGGGAGGTTTATTTAGCAGTATATAAACCTTCTCTTTCTCAATCGAAATAACCTCATCATCTATCGTTACTATATCGACATCTGGATCAATCATTATCCCTGGTTCAAGGGGTACCTTCCCGTTTATCTTTATCCTTCCACTTAATATTAGTTCATCTACTTTTCTTCGACTGGCAAAACCTGCACTGGCTACATATTTGTTTATTCTTATCCTCATAATTTATTTTCTCGCATATCTCAAAAGTTCTACCATCTCCCTTACAGCCCTCTCAAGTCCAACATATACAGACCTCGCAATAATTGAATGCCCTATATTAAACTCCTCTATCTCCCTAATCGCAGCAATATCAAAAATATTTTGATAATTCAACCCATGTCCCGCATTCACCTTCAATCCCATCCTGGATGCCGCCTTTGCCGCATCTATGATTCTGCTAAGTTCTGTAGATCTAAGCTTATTATCAGGGGCATCGCAATATTTTCCTGTATGAATCTCTATTGCATCTGACTCACACTTTTTAGCCATTGAAATCTGATCCAGGTCGGGATCAATAAAGATGCTTACCTCTATCCCCGCATTTCTCAGGGACTTTATTACACTCTTTACAATCTCTGATGTCTCAATTACATTAAGGCCACCTTCCGTAGTTAGTTCAGCCCTCTTTTCGGGGACAAGACAGACAGAATCAGGTCTAATATCAAGTGCTATCTCAACCATCTCTTTTACAGGAGCCATCTCAAGGTTTAACTTTGTCTTTACTATCTGTCTTAAGATTTTAACATCCCTATCCTGAATATGCCGCCTATCCTCTCTCAGATGAACCGTTATCCCGTCCGCCCCTCCAAGTTCGCATAGAACAGCTGCAAATATTGGATCAGGATATATAGCCATTCTTACCTGTCTCAATGTAGCCAGATGATCTATATTTACTGCCAATTTTGGTCTCATAATTCCTCCTTCTAACAGGTTTACTTTTTGATTACTTCAGAAATATTATGAGCAATTTTCTTAATCCTGTCTTCATTCTCACCCTCTACCATAACGCGTGCCACAAACTCGGTCCCCGAATATCTAACAAGAATTCTCCCCTTCCCTTTCAAACTTTTTTCAGCCTGTTTGATTGTCTTTTTTATCTCGTCATTTGAATTCTGATCCTTCTTCTCCTTTAGGTTAAAATTTATCAGAATGTGAGGGAGCTTTTGCATTATTTTACCAAGCTGCGAAAGAGGTTTCTGGCTCTTA
>JBBISZ010000259.1:0-4168 GCA_037441045.1 Deltaproteobacteria bacterium
ACACCTGCTCTAAAATCCCAATTCTTAAAACCATACTGAGTACCGAGTCTGAACTGTGGAGAATCCTCCCACTTCTTCTCCTGCACCTGGTTGAGAGATGCATCCTCAAATTCAAATGTAAGTTGCTTATATGATGACCAGTAGACCTCAAGCGCATCAACCTCAATCTCAAGATTACTAATTGGGGTTACTCTTACTCCAAGTCCTGCAACCTGAGGGAGGATAAGTCCTGTCTTTACTTTTTGATCCTTTAGTTGAGTTGCAAACATTGGCGGTATATCATCAAAGTCAACTTTACCTTCATCGAGTTTCATAAGCACCTGTGATCTGTAATGTGCGCCCATTCTTATCCATTTTGTCGGTTCATAGAAGATACCTACATTATTACCATAACCCACAGTAGAACCACCGAGTTTCATCTTTCCAAACACTCCATCTCCAAATGGCATGCCCTGCTCCACCGTCACAGCACCAGGGATTACATCAAAACCTGCACCTATGGAAAAACCGTAAAATGGGCCTATCGCAAGGGATGGTTGTATAGAATAACTACTCAGTTCAGAGTGCTTTACAAGATGATACCCCTCCCACTCTTCAGGCCAGGATATACCGAGTCCATATGCAGCATAAGTTCCAAGCCCAACAGAGACAAATTTGTGTGCTTTATATGTTGCAAAGAAGGATGGTGTTGGGAAGAAACCAGTATCTGCAGATGTACTCTTCTGGGAGACCTCACTTTTGAATTCATTGGAACTCAAATACATATTCAGGTTTAGAGAGAAATTCAGCCCATCAAGACGGGTCATAGATGCCGGGTTCACAAAAACTGCGGCAGCCTCACTACCAGCCGCAATCGTAGCACCTGCCTGTGCAATGCTGCTCGGACTCACCTCATAGAGAAAAAATCCATTTGCAAACAGAGAGACTGGTACTAAAATCAAAATAGCAATCAAAACAATATTTTTCATAAACGCTCCTCCTTTTTACTTATTTTGAAACAGTTGTAAATGTCCACATAGATGTGACTGCCTTACGCTCAATACCAGATGCCTCAAGGCCATCAAAGAGAGGTGCATAGGCATTCCTGAGCTGCTCAAGTTTTACAAGATTATCTGTCAGAAGCTTATATGCCTTACCCCAATCCTCTTCTGTCGCTGCTGCAATATTTTTGCTTGCGCCTTCTGAGAGCATACCTATTTTTGAAATATAGATAAGCACATCAAGGGTATTATCAATAAGAGGTGAATTGAGGATATAACTATCACCTTCTTTTGTTATAAATGGATTCTTTGCCCTCAAAATTGAAAATGTAGAATATGCTGAGGTTTCAACACCATTCTTGCTCTTAATCTTATTTGTTGTGAATACCAGATATGTACTCCCGTTCTCAAGCAGGTTTTTTGGAGTTATAACCAGTTTGTATCTATTGTTCTCCTCCACCACCTCAAGATTCGCGATCTCAACTGGCACAGGCTGAGCACCCGTGAGTTTTAACATCATCACGCCATCTGACAATGTATTTTCATCGAGCGGGAGATCAAAATAGATATATGGTTTTGCATCAAGAGTGGCATTAGCAGGTCCCTTTAGATCGTTTGGTTGTGGAAGTACCTGACCAACATCTGCAGGATTAAACAGGGCTCTGGAGCCCGACTGAATTGAGAAGAACGAAAAAGCAATAGTCTTTTCTCTGATATCGGGCTTCTGAAGTTCAACCATAGAGAAGAGCTGATTAAACAACTTTCTTGCAGACTCCAGTGTATTGGCGTCTTTATCAGGGAGTATAGTCAGGGACTTTCCTGCCTCATTTACCAGCGGCTCCTTTTTCTTCATAAAATAATAGGCTGGATTTTCTGTAATCTCCTTGCCATCCTTTGCCTTTACATCTTTTGTAACTGCAACAAGATAATAATGTCCCTGAACAAAATCCGCAGGCATACCGCCGCTCGTTGAATTTGGCTTGTTTTTAACAGTTATATAGAATGGTGGTTTATCCTGAGGTGTCATTGAAAAATTATACAGGACATAGTATTCAGCTGCAGTCTTCTGGACCACTGACTTATTGATAATATCAATGTCAAATAGAAGTACACTCTCAGGTTTGATAGTGGCTTGATCAAGTTCATATTCAAATGGTATGGTAACTGTTTGAGACACAAGCCAGCCATCCAGCATGTTAATAAATCCCTTTATCTCCTTTGTTAACTCCGAATCAGCTGGAAGCACAGGAAGGTTTAGCCTGCCAGTCTCCGGGTTCTTGAGCAGATCATTTGGCAGGATTATGAGACCTTTCTCACTATCAAATGTGCTCAATAATGGTGTAACAGTCTCATCAGAACCTATTCCTGGATCACACCCAATCAGCAGAAATAAGCCAATAATTACCAGCATACTCTTCTTCATAATAAATCCTCCTTCTTATGAGAAGTTTTGAATACCAATTAACAATGCAAATAAGTAACCATAAAATTCAGAATCAGGCAAGTATTATTTAAATTTCAGATATCTTCCCAGATAATAGGCAAAGCGCAGATCCACACCAGAAAGTAATCTGGACCCATCGCCACCTCCATTCGGGACATACGGATTTGACCTCCAGTAGAAGTTTGACGGAGGTCTTGCTCTCATAGGAATAGGTTCCTTTGTAATCAGATCCCCATTTCTCCCTTTATATCCGAGTACAGTAACAGTAGTGCCATCTATAAGAGTACAGATACCCGAATCTATCTCATTTTCATCACAATTTTCCACCTTTATATCATAAAATGGAGCATCAGGAAATTCAATCAGCGTCTCAAGACCCCTATCAATTGCATCTTTTTGATAATATCCGTTGGGTTCAGAATAGATACTCCCTAAAGTCTTAGAATAGGCATAAATTATATCAAAAAGACTCTGTTTCATCTCGACTGGCTGTCTATCATATCCGGGCACATTGTATATCTGCACTTCAACCGCCTTTGCAATCTCATCCCTTGCAGATTTATCGGGCAAATATCTCAATGCGAGAAATGCAGATATCATAACCATATTGTAATTGGAGAAATTGGAGACAAGTCCCATATTTACAAACTTCATCTGCTCTGACGCAATCTTATGGAGTTCTCTTTTTTTAATCAGCACCTTCTGGATATAATCATAAGCCGCTCTGTCCTCAGAGGCGTAAGCATAGGCGCTAACAATTCCAAGAGCCATTGTGGCATAAAACCCATTATTAAGCCCGGGGATATATGTACCGTCCACATTATTTTCGTTGATATACCCATGAAAGGTAATCCTCCCATCTGCATCTGGAAATTCAAGGTCATAACCACTCTCTCTCTTCTTCCTGAGTTCTTCACCAACATCTCTGGCATCATCCTTAAGCCTCTCCTTCTTATCTTGAGAAAAAGAGGGGTCATCCACAATTACTTCCTTCACCATTGCAGAGGCGAGTGCCCAGCCGAGCATCATATCCCTTGAGATAGAATCCTCCCAGAAGAGTTGAGGATACTCACCACTCAGATCGTTCCTCCATGTGCCGTTATTCTTCTCTGCTGGAAGTGGGTTACCATTCTCATCAAAGAGCGGGACCGGTTCTATTGAAAGACCTATACCCGGCAATTTATTATTTGCAAAGCCTCGAGCCACCACACCATTTGTCGCTGCAATCCTGAAGGCAATATGGAGGGTCTCTATAGACTTCTTTAACTGCTCTCTTGCTATTTCAATCTCTTTACAGTCCGCACCAGAATCTCTCAATATCGCATATCTCATTGCATCTGCAGCGATTCCAGCACCTGCATAGAGCCCCGCTGACTTGTCCCATCCTTCTATTATATCCGTAACCTTGATTCCCTTCTCAAACTCTTCGAGATTCCAGCCATCGTATTCATACAAAAACTTTCTGAGCTTTTCTCTCTTCTCTGTAGAATTTATCGACAGCGTCAACTCTGTATTTGCACCGTGAGCATAGGTAACAAATGTGTGATAAAGTCTATCATATCTTCTAATTTTTTCCCATAACTCTTCATTGAAGCCTTCTTCATATTGAGAGGGAATAAGATGATGACCCGAGTTTACATTACTCCCGCAGGCAGGGAAGCTTTTCCCCGCGTCCACATCAGAAATCACATCCTGTCCACCCGTATCTTCAAAAATAATAATATCACTTTCGACATTTACACTT
>JBBISZ010000260.1:0-4165 GCA_037441045.1 Deltaproteobacteria bacterium
TGAATATATGTATCAGATATTATTGAGTGGTGAACTTGAACAATATTATGAAATTGATCCAAAAAACAGCTGGATGCTCGCAGCCGCTGAGAAGAATCTACCTATTGTAGTTCCGGGCTGGGAGGACTCAACGATAGGAAATATATTTGCATCTTACTGTATAAAAAACGAACTCAAACCGTCTATTGTTCGACCTGGAATAGAATATATGATATGGCTTGCAGACTGGTATAAGAAGAACTCAAAGGGTAAAGGAATCGGTTTCTTCCAGATTGGAGGCGGGATAGCAGGAGATTTCCCAATATGTGTTGTCCCTATGATGTATCAGGATCTCGGATGGCAGGATGTGCCTCTGTGGGCATATTTTTGTCAGATAAGTGATTCTACTACTTCTTATGGGTCATACAGTGGTGCAGTCCCGAATGAGAAGATTACATGGGGAAAGCTCGGCGTTGATACTCCAAGATTTGTTATTGAGAGTGATGCTACTATCGTTGCGCCTCTTATGTTTGCTTATATTCTGAATATGTAAAGCCTGCATCTAAAAGTAAAATATTCTTTTTATCCAACCTGCAATTTTATAGACAAAATGGAACATTTAATGGTTTATTTGCACTAACATTTAAAGATTGATATGATAAAAAAATTCTATCTAACGGGTAACCGAAGATTTTTTTGTGTATTTTTATAATTATATTCTGATATTTAGTTTGATAAGGTATTAGTAATATGTTAATTAAAAAACCGGATTTGCAGATATGATAAGGGCTTTTCATATATATAAATATTACAAAGGAAATATATCGGCTTTGACTGATATTAATCTGAGAATTGAGAGAGGTGACTTCCTCTTTATCTCAGGACCGTCGGGGGCTGGCAAATCAACACTTCTAAAGCTGATTTATCTGAGAGAATTCCCGTCCTCAGGACAGTTACTTATTGATGAAAAGAATACACAGCAGTTGAAGAGAAGAGATCTGGAACATCTGAGAAGACATATTGGTGTGGTCTTTCAGGATTTCAAACTGATTCCATATTTGAATGTCTATGAAAATGTTGCGCTCCCTTTATATATCAATAAAGAGCCAAACTTCAGAATCAGACAGAGAGTCTTTTCAGCACTTGACTATGTTGGTCTTGCTCACAAGACTGAGAAGTTTCCACTGCAACTATCGGGCGGTGAACAACAGAGAATAGGAATAGCAAGGGCTATCGTAAAGAATCCAATGCTTCTAATTGCAGATGAACCTACCGGGAATCTGGATTATGAAAGGGCTGTTGAGATAATGGATATGCTTATTGACATGAATACTCGTGGTACGACCGTCATCATAGCGACCCATAATATTGAACTGATAAGGAAGTACAATAAGAAAGTGATCTATCTAAAAGCAGGCAGGATAGAGGAGAAATGAGAAGCACTTTTTTTATAAAAAGGGCATATATAAATTTTTTGAGGAATTGGTACAATAATTTCAGTTCAATAATAAATGTAGCTGTGGTGAGTTTCTTCTCTATTTTTCTTTTGTTTATTCTAAAAAACTCGGTTGAATTTATAGAGCAGATTGTCTCTAAAAATTCAGCAGCTATTATCTTAAAAACAGAGGCATCAAAAGAGAATATCTCAGGGGTTGAGGCTCTAATTAGAGGCGAAAAGAGCATTGAAAAATACACCTATATTTCTCCATCATCTGCCTTTGAGGAATTAAAAAAGAATTTCTCAATAAATACAGAGTCAGCAGCCATTAACCCTGATTCAATACTTCCACATATCTTTGAGATCAAATTCTCACGCTATATAGATAAAGAGACCTACAACAGATTTGTTACATCTCTCAAAAAGATGGAATCGTTTGAAGATTTTAGAATAAATGAATCATTCCTTGAACTCTTCTTCAGATTGAAAAAATACTCTATATACTTCAGGATAGCGATTTTTCTTATTCTATGCATTTCTTCGTTTTATATTCTTTCAAATACAATTGGATTGAATCTCCATAACAACCGAAGGGAGGAGATAGAACTTGTAGAACTTCTGGGCGGCGATTATCTGGATATACGATTGCCCTATATTTTTGAAGGTATGCTAATTGTGGGAATAGGTTTTATGCTGGGACTCTTGATTGCAATATCCAGTTTTTATATGCTTTTGCCGGCACTCAATAAATTTTTCAATATGGGCTTTATAAGTTTTGAACCCGTGATGATAGGTATGAAAGATATAATTATTATCTTTGTTATCCTGATTATGTCTGGGCTTCTGGGAATTATAAGATTTATAAGAAGGTTTATCAAAGGGCTTTATGATGAGAATATTTAAAATATTTATCCTGGTTCTATTATGCGCCGGATATTCTTTTGCGGATGATGTTGACAAACAGGATAGGGAACTGATTGCTCTGGAGGATGAGGCGGGGAGGATGAAATCACAGATTATTAAACTTCAAAATGAGATATCTATTTTAGAAAAAAATATTAAAGAGATTGAAGAAAATATATCCCGAACACAAAGTGAATTATATGATATATTAAATGTACTGAACTTCATAAGTATTGAAAAAAAGATCAACAATTCCCTGTTCAAAGATATTGAGATGAAGAATGTCAGATATGGTGAATATATAAGTAGATTGATCTCAAAGTATAATGAAAATCTGCTTGTATTGAATAACTTGAGAGAGGATTACAGCAAAAGGAGAGAGGAGCTAAATAATCGTCTTTTAGAGGTTCAGAGTATTGAAAATGGGCTCCTTGCTCGTATAGACAAAATATATTCAATGATGTCAGAGAAGAAGAGAGAGTATGAAGCAATGAATATAAAAGCCAGAAAGAAGGTTGTAATGGAAAAAGAGGAGTCTGTAAAAAAATTGGGTGGCATACTGAGAGATATTGGTACTGAGAGTGGTAAGGAGGAAAAGAAGGAGGAGGGAGAACTATTCAGGATTAGCTGGCCTGTAAGGGAAGGCGATATAATTAGGGAGTATGGAACTTATTATGATGATACGATGAATCTTGAAAAGTTTTCGCGCGGGATATTGATTAAGTCACGATTTTTATCAGAGGTATTCTGCGTAGCAGATGGAAAAGTTGTATTTTCTGGATGGTTGAAAGGTTTTGGAAATACCGTGATTGTAAAACACAATAACGGATTTATTTCTGTATATTCTCATCTGGCAAGGATAGAGGTCAAGAAGGGAGATGAGATAAAAGGTATGGATATACTTGGCTTTGTCGGTGATACTGGTTCGAGTGAAGGTGTGGTTCTTTATTTTGAATTACGTAAGGATGGAAAGGCAGTAGACCCTGCCAGTTATCTAAAATAGGGAGGAGTTTATGAAACAAAGATATTTAGCCTTATTATTGCTGGCGATTATTGTTCTGATGGCATCTTCGGCAACTGATGCTATTTATAAAAAACTTACGATATTTGCACAGGTGTTTTCATATATAAAGAATAATTATGTAGAGGAGATTTCGGACGAAAAACTGGTATATGCCGCAATACGTGGGATGGTGGATCTTCTTGATCCGCATTCAAATTTTCTTACACCTGAACAGTATAAATCTATAAAAGAAGATACACTTGGAGAATATGCAGGTATAGGTATAGAGGTTACAATAAAAGATAATTTTCTTACGGTGCTTTCTGTTATGGATGACTCACCTGCCTCAAGAGCGGGAATTAAGAGTGGGGACATTATACTTGAGATAGATGGTAAGAAGTTTGAGAAGAAGATTTTGATAGATGATGTCTATAAAATGTTAAAAGGTCCACTTGGCTCTGAAATAATGATTAAAATAAAACGGAAGCCGATGGTTGAACCTATTGTTGTAAAACTGATAAGAGAGCGTATAAGAGTTCAATCTGTTATGGGCGAACTGATGGAAGGCAATATCGGTTATGTAAAGATCTCGAGTTTTCAGGAGAAGACATATATCCAGTTGAGAGAGGCAATAAAGCAGATGACTGAGAAGGCGGGCGGTGAACTCAAGGGAATCATTCTTGATTTGAGAAATAATCCTGGTGGTCTTTTTGAGCAGGCTATAAGGGTATCAGATCTATTTATTTCAGAAGGTGTAATTGTTTACACACAGGGTAGATTGAAGAAGGAGGAATATGAGGCGGAAATGGCAAATCCCGATGATACACTTCCATATTATCCCA
>JBBISZ010000261.1:0-4114 GCA_037441045.1 Deltaproteobacteria bacterium
AAAACCATTAATAACCTTTTGCAAGATCTCAAATCTTTTCATATCAATCTCGGAGGCATAGATACTCATAATTTTTTTGCCTCCTTGAAGGATTATGTAATCCTCCAAGGAATACTTTATAAATGTGACATTTTAAAATTGAAACCACAGTTAAATCAAAATTGTTGACAATTTTTCAAATAAAGTATAAACAAATCAATTATGGAGGAAAGAATGAGGAAAAAACAGCATCTATTCTTTCTTATTATCGTTTTAATGGTATGTTTTTTAGGTCTGGCTTTTTGCACTTCTTCAAGTTCTGAAAAAGATAATACTACGACTGACACATCAATTGATCCTTCAAGTAAAATTTGTGGTTACTTACCAAAATGCTATAATAATAAATATCCAACGTTCTTTGGAAGTTCCAAAAAGGAATGTATAGGGAAATTGGAAGAGATGGTATCAGAAGATGATATTGAAATATTGCTTGATTCTCTTTCAGATTGTAATACAGTGGTCAATATACTTTCTAAATATCAATACGAAAAAACTTGTGAGATTATAAAATCTTGTATTGGAGATTCTGAATTTAACTCAAGATTTGGTTCTATCGAAAAATGTGTATCTTTTGGTCAGACAAATAATATTAATGAAAAAGATTTTATATGTATAAACGAAAACTCTGCTAATTGTCCCGTTGTTTTTAATGAATGTCTTGCCAGATTTACTTCTACAGATGCTGGTGTAGAAGATACATTTATAGAAGATGGGGGCAACAATCAGAAAGTGTGTTATACCGATACTAGAGAATATACTTGTGAAAATTTCTGTGATGATTTTTATGAATGCTTTAACCGATGGTGTCCTCCTCCACAGGAGGGATGTACAAGAGAAAGTTGTATATACGGGTGCAGGAACGAGTTTTCCATGGATTTGCTGTGCTGCGGTGCAGAACTTGAAAATTTCTGTGAAGTGGTAGATAAATGCAGCCAATTTCTCCCATAATATTTAGATGCATTTCTCTGTTGTTCTGCCTGTATATAATGAAGAAGAGATAGTTCAGTTACTTTTTGAAGATTATAAAAGAAACGAAAAGATACTCTCACAATTACCGGTAGTTGAGTTTATTTTTGTAGATGATGGAAGTACTGATGGCACATACGAGAAACTCCAATCATTAGATATTCCAGGTAAAAAAGTTATTAGAACAGAACACATGGGGCTATCTCATGCCCTTTATACAGGGATAAATGCCGCAGCAGGCGATATAATTATAACTTTAGATTCAGATGGGCAGTTCTCTTTTGAAGATATTCAAAGGCTTGTTGAGGTGCTCAAAAGTAATGATGCAGACATTGTTGCAGGACATAGAGTAAAAAGGAATGATAACATTGTAAGAAGGATAAGTTCAAAGTTTTCAAATTTTATAAGGGGTCTTATCCTGAATGATGAAATAAAAGACTCAGCCTGTACATTCAGATGTTTCAAAAAAGAGGTAAGGGATAAAATATTATACAGATTTGATGGTTTTCATAGATTCATATCATCCTTTGCTATTATAAACGATTTAAAACTTGTCCAGATCCCAATTACACACAGAAACAGATCTGGCGGAAATTCCAAATACGGAATCATAAACCGTCTTCCTGATGTCGTCATAGATGTCATAGGCGTCAGATGGCTAAAACATAAGAGATTTTCTCAGAATGCAGATATAAGAAAATTTTCATTCTATCCTGATCTGTTTTTTCTGATTCTATTTCTCTATGTCTTTTTCAATCTCTTTTCCAGTTATTTTCGTGTGGTGGATGATTTCTGGCTTTATGGGTCGCTCAACAGGTTTATCGGATATGATTATTCAAAGAGTTATGGCTGGAACAATTTCATTTTTGATGAGATTATACCTCTTTTTATTAGATTGATATATGCCCTGCTTCTTAAAGCTGGAAAACTTGTTAATGTTCAGTATCCTCTCGAATGGACAAACAAGATTATCGGGATCTCGGTTTTTACAGCTTCTTATGTTTTATTTGCAAAATACTTCAAATTCTATCTGAAAGAGCATCTCGCAAAGTGGCTCTCTTTTTCAATTGTATTTTTTGGTCTTATGTCCTCGGAGATCTACTCTGGCCTTGCCCGTTCGTTTACATATATTCTTATTCCACTTTTTATAATTTACCTTAAAAAAGATTCTCTTTTAAATTTGAGCATTCTATTGTTTTTTACTGCCCTTATCTATCCGGTTGTAATCCCTCTTTTCGCTCTATCTATCTTTATATATTACATTTTTACGAATCCTGCAAAATCATATAAGGTTCTAATCCCGGCCGCTGCATCACTTGCTGGGCTTTTACCAATGTTATTAAAGATTGATATTACTGCATTCAGTTCACCAGCAGAGGGAGACCTCTTCCTTAAAAAGAATCATGTTTTTAATCTTCCAGTATCTTCGGACCTATATCTTCTCTTTGGATTTACATCTGGCAGAGGAATTGTGGAGTGGCTCAACTTTAATCTTCTGCATCAGTGGATTTTAAATGAACATCTTATAACCCTTATCGTTTCCTGTTCTATTCTGAGTATAGTATTCGCAATTGGAAGAAGGCTTTTCCCCTCCACTCTCAGGTTCTTTGATTTTGCTATCTTTATAATATTTGTAATATTTCTTTTTATAGCGCTTCTCATTAGAGAATATGTTGAGGTTTCGTACATTTTTAAGTGGGGATGCGTCTTCTTATCCCTCTACTGGCTTCTCAGTATATGTAAAAAAGATTTTATCTTCAGCCATTCTCCCATATTTTCTCTTGGTATATCTGCAATTCTGGCTTTTATAATTACACATATTCTGTCAAATTATCTCGGTTTTGGAGTTCATGAACCTGCAAGACAGATGCAGAGGCCATTTGCAATTATTATTCCTGTTCTTGCATCGGCATTGATATATAATCTTATTACCAGCACATCAAATCTGTTAAAAAACATTATTATTCTAATACTCACATCAATAGCCTTTCTGTTTTTTCCGAATCTGAAGCTCGTAAGTCCTCCTGATGCCTATGTCATTAAACGCATAACTCAGCTTCCAGCAGGGAGTATAATTCTATCACATCCTCTTACTGCCAACTGGATTGTATCTCATACAAATAAATATTCTACGATAATTGATGAGCAGATAAGAGTGACCAAAAAGAATCCAATCAGAGGTTCAACCGAGAAAGTCCTTCCGACAGAAATGGCTTATAGAGTTCTGAGTGTCTATTATTCTCAGGGACTTGAAGATACAAAGAAATGGTGTGAGGACAAGGAAGAGGCTTACATACTTGTAGAAGAGTATTATTATTCTGATGCATTTTTCCAGACAAAAAGGGAGCCATACTTTTCATTCGTTGAAAGAAATAATAAGGATAGGGACTTTGTCCTCCTGAAAATACCTCTCAGTTTGCGCCATTATATTACGCCCGAATCATATCTTATCTCCTGCAGGGAAATTTCAGGTGAGAGATGATTACAATAAAGGATATTTTTGCTCTGTTGCTTGTTTTAATTGTTCTGGCAGGAATTTCTCTTCTTTTTATAGATAAAAGGCCTTTTACAGATGAGGGTTCTTATTGCACGATTGCTCAGGCGTTGTCCTCAAAATTGACCCTTTATAGAGATATTTATAATGAAAAAGCGCCCATCCCCTATTTTATTGCCATACCTTTTGTGAAGGGGAATGAACCGATCAAAAGTCTCAGAATATTTGTGCTACTCTTAAATCTTTTTTCTGTTTTGTTCTTCTATCTTTTGCTCAGAATGAATGGATTATCTACAATGCAGACCTTCTCTGTAGCATTGACCTATGTCCTGACCGCTCCACTCTTTCAATCATTTAATTATGTCTCGGAGACTGTTGCCCTCCCGATGATGCTGTTTATTCTATATCAGTTGTATAAAAATGAAGACTCAAGGATGAATATACTCGCTGGATTCTTTACATTTCTGCTGATATTTATCAAACAACAATTTACAATCTTCTCTTTATGTATGATATTATCTGCAATAGCATCACCCGCTATTAGAAGAAGATTTTTTAAAGGCGTCATTGCATCTCTTGTCTCTGTATTTCTACTTCTGATAATTAGCAGATCCC
>JBBISZ010000262.1:0-4110 GCA_037441045.1 Deltaproteobacteria bacterium
GATGAAAGAAAATATTTGCTTGCCCCATCGCCTAACAGCGGATAAAAGGGAAATCAAAGATTCCCCCAAATTGGCTTTAGCAACTTCTTTTATCCGCAAACCGTTATCCAAAATAGTGGAAAAGAAATCTGTTCGTGCACTCTTACACTCGCGGAAAAAATGGAGGATTATATGCAATTAATCGGCAAACCAACATTAAATCCTTTTGTTTTCTATTCGGGTAAGATATCTGGTTATCTAACTTGGATCTTACTGCTTGTTTCTGGAACTAAAATATACATATTTAATGATCCTTCATCCTCTATCAAAATTATTACCCTTACTTTTGTAGCCTTAGCCTTAATAATATTTATTTTAAGTATGATAAATCTTGGAAAATCAATTCGATTAGGTTTACCAACAAATACCATTGAATTTAAATCATCTGGATTATATCGGTTTAGCTGAAATCCAATGTATATAAGCTTCGATCTTCTAACAGTGTCTTCAATCATTTATCATTATAATTTATTCTGGAGTTATATTTTAGGGATTTATAGTATTATTGTTTATCATTTTATAATTCTTAAAGAAGAACAATTTTTGGAAAACCGATTTGGCGAAAAATATGTAAAATACAAACAATCGGTCAGGCGTTATATATAAATGAAGTATTCTTTTATTTATGAAAGAAGTATATTTTTCAGGCTGCAAAAGTTCAGAAACATATTGGACTGTTTTAAAAATATATATTTTTTTGAGCGAGTTTTGTTTTTTATGTTTTTATAAATGGTGCCAACTAACTTTGTTAAAAACAAATCAAAAAAAATCTTAAATCTGCTTCTCTTTGTCTTTCCCATTTTCATTAGTTGGGGGAGGTGGCTCATCCTTCTTCTGCTCATCTTCTGACGCCGCTTTCTTAAAGTTTCTGATACTTTTTCCAAGCGCCTCGCCTATCTGAGGAAGCTTTCCTGCTCCAAAAACAATCAGAATAATAACAAGTATTATTATTAGTTCTGGAAGTCCTATATTTCCCATAACCTGCCTCCAAATTTATTATTATAATTTATCTTCAACCTTCTTTAAAAGATTGTCTGCCCATTTTCTCACTAATTTCTTTTCTGGTTCATCATCGTTTGGGAAATCTTCCTTCTTTATCTTCTCAATCAGCTCCTTTGCCTGCTTATATTCACCATCATCAAAGAGAATCTCAGCCTTATAATACAGCGCCCTTATAACCTTCTTATTCAGCGAAATACATTCATCAAGGAGTTTGAGTCCCTTTTTTACATCCTTCATTGGCCAGGGGAGTCGGGCAAAGAATCTTCCCTGTGTCCTGATTGGCCCACCTCCTTCGTATGTTCTGTCGATCTTCAATGCCTTATTCAACATCTCTTCAAATTTTCCCTTGTTTCCTTCTTTAATAGATTTGAGAATGCCTATACCTTCTGAATACATTCCAAGAGCGGCTACGCCCCAGAAATAGCCTTCCACTCTATCCGGATGAATGGTTGTTGCCTTCTTACCTGCCATATATCCCTCTTTGCCGTGTTTTGCCTTAATATCTTTATTGTCGCTTGAATCTGCAATCCAGAAATTTATACGGGCATATCTCCAGAGTAAATCATAGTCCTCAGGAAAAGCAGAAAGTGCCTCTTTTAACATATTGATAGATTCCTTGACTTTTTCAGAGTTATCCCTTACAGCCCATACTTCATCTGCCTTTTTTATTACCTCATCCTTGTTTACCTCTGCAAAAAGAGGACCTGCCAGTAAAATGATAAACATAAAAGCGAAAATATTCTTCATTGTCTCTCCTCCATTAAAGGAAATTTGTGATAATAATATGTCATTAGTATTGACTTGTAAAGGGCTTTTTGAAATTGATTATAAAGTATTTCCTTGCTTATCCGTCTGTAATCAACACTCATACCATATTTCTATGCAGGTTTACCAAAACTTTTTGTGAAAATTCAATTCTAATACTGTCTGATTATTTAGTTATTTTTCATTAGAAAAACCAAGCCATAATAGAATATCCTCAGGATAAGAACGCAAATAGCGATACTTTTATTTAACAACAAACCTGATGCAGATTGTTATTGTTTAATGAGTTCTTAGATGATATATATTTTTCCGAATATGGAGAGAATTTCAAAAAACCTTTTATTAATTTTATGCCTGATATTTACGCTAACAACCAATGTATATTCCGAAGAGACAAAATCTATAAATAGAGTAATAACGCTTGATGAGGTAATAAGTATCGGGCTCAAAAATTCATATTCAGTAAAGATACTTAACGAAAAGATCAATCAATCACTTGCCCTTCAAAGGAAGGCGCTAGCCCTCCTGCTCCCAATACTGTCCGCTCAGGGCTCTTATACACGCTATGATAAAGAGGTTGAGATGTCATTTCCTGATATAAATTCACTCCATATCCAATCAACTGCACCTTTTATATATTTTGATAAATATAACAAATATATTATCCAGAAGGAGAATTCATTCGGCGCATATCTAAACCTTACAATGCCTCTCTTTAATCTTCCCAACTATCTCACATATAAAAACTCCAGGGATTCTATTGGTCTTGCAGAACTCAATCTTGAAAATCAGAGGGGAGAACTAATATACAATATATCCGTTGCCTACCTGAATGCTATCAGTATTAAAAAGAGTATTGCAATCACCAGAAATTCAGTAGAACTTGCGAGTAAACATCTCAAGGTGGTAGAGACCAGATACAATAGTGGAGATGCAAATGAACTTACCCTCACAAAGGCGAGGCTGGATCTTGAGAGGACACAGAATGATCTACAGAAGGCGGAGAAGGCTTACAAAATTGCCATAGAATCACTTGCACTGCTGCTGGGAACAGATACTGACATTGATGTTACAGATTCAGTTAATATAGAACAAAAAGAGGTTTATAACAGTCAGAATCTCTTTGAGACAGCACAAAAAAACAGAACAGATGTAAAGATATTAAGACTAAATGAAAAAATCCTGAATTCAGATATCAATATCAAAAAGGAAAAATTTTTGCCATCTTTGAATATGAATGCGAAATACAGATATTAAGATATTACTAGTTTTCTGGGTGAAGAGACACAGTGGTTTATCATCTTCTCTTTGAATCTCAACCTATATGATGGTGGAGTAAGATATGCTGAGATGAGAGAAAAGAGATCAAGACTAATCGAAAATTCTCTACAGATGAGACAGATAAATCAACAGATCAAAACTCAGATAGAACAGAATCTGGAAGACCTCAACAGGTGCAAAGAGAATATTCAATCTCTGGAAAAGCAGCTTGAACTTGCAAAGAAGACATACAATCTGTCAGCAAAAAGTTATGAGGCAGGAGTAATATCACAGTCAGATCTTATAGACTCAGAGATCGTTGTTACAAATACTGAGATCCTCCTTGAAAAAGAGAGAAATGATTGTATTATTTATTATATAAGACTACTCAAAACAACTGGGGAGATAACATCTTTTACGGGGAAATAATATATGAAAAAAGTATTAATTATATTCTGCCTCGGGACTCTCTTTTGTGCTTGTCCAAAAAGTATCCCTGAACACAAAGATATATCAGATGAGATAGAAGTTTATTTTCCTCTCAAAAGCGGTTATGCCTGGCACTATCTTTATACATCGCTTCAGGACAATACAAGCTCTGTTATAAAGACAGAGGTTGTGGGTGTTGAAAATAATGAATACAAAATAAGCAGCAACAATGTAATATTCTACTTTATAAAGGATGAAAACGGCTTAAAGAAAAAGTCCGCCGGTTATTACATTCTAAAAAAATCAATACATAAAGGCGAATTCTGGAAGTATGAATCAGGAGGATTTTCTGGCACTATTACTATAACTGAAATTTTACCTGAGATTAAGGTGCGTGAAAAAAACTTTTCAAACTGCATAGTTGTAGAGGAAATTATAAACAACCAGAACGCACTCCTTAAGACATATTATGCATCAAATGTAGGTCCTGTACTGATTGAAGAGTATTCAACGGCCGGTGGTAAACCTCTTCTAATATCCCGAACAGAACTTCTGGTCTACTCCTTCTCAAAAGAAGAGACCACGGAGTAAGCAGGAAGATAAGAACCAGACCAT
>JBBISZ010000263.1:0-4109 GCA_037441045.1 Deltaproteobacteria bacterium
ATGTAGTTCTGATAGTCATGCTGGATGTCTGTCATCTTTGAAAGGAGCTCTCTCTTGTGATGATTGTAGAGCAGAATTATTGCACCGGCAATCTCCCCACCTGCCTCCCATGTTGTGTGAATCAACTCCTTCCTGATAAGATCTGCTATCGCCTTGGAACGATTTGTGTACTTTCTCCTTTTGATAAGCATGTCAAACTTATCAATGAGACTTTTTTCAAGCGAGACACCGAAACGATAAATTATATCATTCATAAAAGCCCTCCTATTGTTCGAGGACCGCCCTTCCAGTAGTTGATAGGCTATAAAAGAATGTCTTATACATCTCTATAGCCTCCGAGTCGTAAAATACAGGAAAATGTCCCTGATCCTTAAATTGAACAAGTACCCCTGTTGCAGACAGATTTTTGTCTTCGGTAGATACATTGTCAGGGAGTTTATTACTATCGACAATATTGTATCCATACTTTTCAAAAAAATCCTTGCTTCTGTAGAGCTCTCTGTATGGATTTACACCTATTGAGAGTGCCAGAGCCTCTATGGCGTCTGGCGGCGTATATGGATCTATTGTTCCCTCAGTCATGAAAATATGTTTTGGAGTACACCTATTGTTTTTACAGCTCGGATTTTTGATCAGCAACCTTCCATAGTTTGCTGGATCTGTAGGATCTGCTATTATCTGCAAAATATTTAATACTGGATGATACAGATCAATGTCATAATCTCCCTCTTCAAGTGCCAGAAGTGTCCTTGCTACCTTTGGAATATCCACAGGCTCTGTCTTCTGATAGACCGAGATGATAAATCTCCCACCACCCTCTGAAAATAGAGCCGCCTTTAGATCAGGTTCTATACCTGCAAATAGTGGCCCTGTGAGCCCACCCTGAGAGTGTCCGAAGAAGTAGATTTTATCCGTATCAAATTTTATCTCTTTTCCGTTGCAACTGATGTCTGATGATATAGTATTTTTTAGCATCGTCTGCATTAAAACAACGGTGTCCAGTGCTGACTGCCTGAAATTGTCACGGGTTGCCAGCATATTGGATATATTAAAAGTCTTCATCTCTACATTCCAGCCTCCTGTATTCCTTGCCCCATGGAGTGGCTGGTCAAATGAAACAACGGCAATTCCTTTTGACGAGAGATTTTCACCTATATCCTCATAGACAAACGATTTGTAATCCCCGCCCGTTCCGTGTGCATAGAGTACGAGCGGAAAACCGTTTATTGGCATCTCAGAGTTGGGCAGTATTAGATAGAATCTTACATCTTCATACCCCTGAACTACTGGTTCACCATCCTCTTTGAATTCGAACATACCTGAATCAAGATTGTCATAAGGTGGATTACCTTTCTGAAATTTTATCGTCTGATAGACTCCGCTTATCCCACAATATTTTGAACTTTTAATATCCTGTTTTATCTCTTTGATTTTGTACTCACCTGTGCTTATTATAAAATCCCTCATTCTTATTAGTTCAGATGCTGGATCTGAGGTTGTAAATATTGTCATTATTGCTATGTCTTCTCGCTTGATGCCGATAGTCTTTAGGTAATCATAGACCGGTGAGTAGAGCAGTCTTGCCTTTTCCATCACAGGATCTGAGAGAGGGCTCTTTGACTTTGTAGATTCAAATTCCTTTAAGCTCCCGAGTGCTTTCCCATCTATATCTTTGATTGACCTTGTAATGTAAAGCGCATATTTATTTCTTGGTCTCAATACAAAACCGCTCTCAGGGGTAAGAATCAGGGTGTTCGAACTGATGTACTTGTCTCCCTTCTCAACAAATCTTATCAGCAGCGGTATTCTCTCACCTTTGTACTTATTATCAGATATATTAATTAGTGCAACGGGTGAGTCCGAATCAATTGTCTTGAGAGTATCGGATGGCAGACTCTTTGTGTCGAGACTGTTATCAAATTTTATATATATTGCCCCCTGAGTTGAGAATCCTGAAAAATGTCTTTTTACCGTATCCAGATATGTATTTAAGAGATCAATGTTTTTGGGGTTTGGAAACCCATCAATATTTAAAGTCCCATCTGAATTTATGAGCAGATCTGATGGGAATGGGAAGAAATAAAAATTCTGAGGCTTCTTATCTTCTGGAATCTTAAAGTATGCCTTTGTGCCTTCCACCTCTACTATCCCTGTATCGTTGTGTGTATCTGTATACACATCCAGATCCAATACGCCATCATTACTTACATCAGGGTACTCCTGATTATTTGCTGTCTCACCACTGCAGGCTGAGAAGAGTGTGTAAAATATAAAAATTACTACAAATCCGTTGTTGTTAGTTATAGAAATAGATTTCATTATTATCTCCTATTGAGTGTAACTTTATTTTTCTGGAGCAATGTGTAAATATTACATATGTAAATATAAAGAAAATAGTTTGATTTCTCCATAATATCTCGCTTCACCACTGTTGAATAATATTACATAAAATAACTTTATTTGCAAGTAAGTATTTTTTTATGCCTGTTTAAGGACACTTATCATATGGGTATATATAGAAATTAGATGAAAAAACAGGGAGTTCTTCTGTGTTTTATATCTATTATGTCGTTTTGCACATATATTCTTGAAGAAGGATTTTCTCTTTCAAAAATGATAGAGTTGATGTATTATATTTGACTATGAGATTTTACTCAGTTATTTTTTTATCGATAATTCTTATGCAATGCGTTGGAGCCGATTCATCCAGAGGTGCAATTGCCTATGAGGCATTTGTTGCTTCGGTGTATGCTATTGAGGTGGATGAATATATAAACATTTCTGAACCTGTAAAAATTGCAATAAAAGGCAAATTTAATGATGACTGCTCGGAGCTTGCCAGAATCTCGTATGAACGATCTGATTCGGTGTATAATATTGAACTTACTGTATATGGCAAGCGCAGACTCAATGCTACCTGTAATAGCAGGGAGATTGAATACAGTGGCTCTATTACCATAACGGGACTCTCAGAGGGGAGATACAGAGTGAGGATAAACGGCGATAACAATCTAATAAAATATTTTTCAATAATTTCAAGTAATAATATGGATGTGTCTTCTCTTGATACTGGTAGTGAATATAATGCGGATCAGGGGTGTATAGAGGAGATTGCACCTGTAGATACGGCTGATATTACTATTGATGGACTGAATTCTGCAAAGAATCAGAAGATACCTTATGGCACTCCAATCAATCTCATTGTTAAGGGTTATATCAGGTCTGAATGTAGAACTTTTGAAGGTTTCAGGTATAACAGGTTCGGTTTTTCTCTCTATGTGGATGTGCTTGCCCGTTACTGTGAAGGTCAATGTTCTGACATTGATAAGGACTTTAATGAGACTTATGTAATAACCGGGCTTGAGGTTGGTAGTTATTCTCTCTATATAAACAGTGATAATAAAATCCTATTTGAGATAGTAAATCAGTAAATATGTACCCGTATATTAAAGGATATGAAAACAGGCTTGATAGGTTTGATATTAGATTCCTTGCCAGGGAGATATTTCTTACAGGACTTATGAAAATCTACTTTAGATACAGGGTATATGGCTTTGATAATATCCCGGAAAAAGGACCTGCAATTATTGTTATGAATCACGGGATTCTTCCAATAGATGGGTTTTTACTGGGAGCGGAGATTCTAATGAGACTTTCAAGACTCCCGAGAGGTCTTACTGACCATATTATATTTAATATCCCTTTTTTGAGGGAATTTTTCCTGTCGGTCGGGATAGTTGATGGGAATAGAGAAAACGCTTTAAAAGTCTTAAAAAAGGGTGGAATATTGATGGTAATGCCGGGTGGAGCAAGGGAGGCTTTTAAGAAGCCTGATGAAAAATACAGATTAAACTGGGAGGGAAGAAGTGGCTTCGTTAGGATTGCGCAGGAGAGCAGGACACCGATTATTCTTTCATTTTGTTATGGAATAGATGATATTTACCAATGGACAAATAGCAAGACTGCAAGGAAGACAGATGACATATCTGTACCTATGCTGATGGGTCTTGGGATACTTCCTATCCCTGTTAGACTCACTCAGGTAATAGGCAAACCAGTATATGTGGATCCAGATGAGGATGTTGAAAAAATAAAGAAGTTGTTGATAA
>JBBISZ010000264.1:0-4098 GCA_037441045.1 Deltaproteobacteria bacterium
TCATAAAATTTATCCTTATAAAACAATGTGTTAGTTATAGATATTTTGCAATTTCGAAATCAGGTTGCCCTTTCATTTCTCATTTATCCCTCAAAATGCTTTCCTATTTATTTTTTCCTAAAACCAAGTTGCTTATGATGCTAGTCAAACATGTAAATTTAACAAAATTTATTTTTTAAATTCTTATAAATACCTGTTAGAAAATATATTATGCTCCTTGATAAAACTGACGAATTATATACTATCCAGATAAAACCTGGACGAAACTACAGACCAATGAATTTTTATAAAATTAATCCTATATAGATTCGAACATTAACTAATATTAAATGGTCAGCGTATTAGAATCATCCTGAAAACAATATAATCATGTAGACTCATCATCGGGGAGTGGTTCCATCTGTTCACCTTTTTCAATATCCTCAAGCAGTGCCTTTGCCTGATCAACCTTCTCCTTGTTTACATAGACTGTATATTGAATGCCTTCTCCTGGAACAGGGTATATATGCACTGTATCTGTATAAAGATAACATTCAATATCATTATCAGCCAGCACATCTGTAATCAATTCAGCCTTAAATGGACCATCCACATCGGTTAGTTCAACAAACTCCAGATCCTGATACTCAGTAATTTTTTCTACAAGTTCAACATTACAATCAGGACAGGTCTTGATCTCATCTCTATATGCCTGTCTGCAATCAGGACAAAATTTCATATTACCTCCACATAATAAAATTCATCTATATAGATTATTCTCCTCAATAAATCTCAAAACCCCTCTCGGAACAAGACCACTAACAGGTATGGACCGCTTAATATTTTCTCTAATCATTGTAGAAGAGATATCCGGCAGAACAGATTTGTAATCTTCTGCGGGATCAACTCCCTTCCTTACAAGAATAATTAAAGTTGCATACTCCTCCAATTTATCAAAATCTTTCCATTGATTGCTCTCCAGCAGTATATCAGATCCTATTATAAAAAAGAATTTATGCCCCGGGTATTTTTCTCTAATATACTTGAGCAGATCTATACTATAAACCGCCTCTCCCCTCTCTTTGCAAATCTCCTCTTCAAACCGCATCACTTTTACTTTTTCCTTAAATATATCTACAGATATTTCACACATATTTATTCTGAGTTCAAAATCCAGATATTCCTTTTCAAACGGATGTTTATATGAAGGGACAAGCCAGATCTCATCAATATCTGTGGTGGCAAGGACATAATAGCATGCCATCATATGACCTATATGCGGTGGATTAAATGAACCTCCAAAAATCGCTATCTTCACAAATATCCCTCAGCAAGTCAAATGGATGCAAAACAGAAGATTTGATTTATCCTCTATTCCGTTAAAAATCTCAACAGCCTTCTTACTACCTGTCTCAACAAATTCAATTCCATTTTCACTTAAATATTTTCTTAAATCGTCATCTATCTTCATCACAAGAAAATAACCCCTACCAAATATTATTTTTTTAATAGTACCATCAAGATATCTCTCTAAATCTTTTTTCTGACAGAGATGACCCCGTTCCCTTATCCACGGAATTATAAGTTCATTCCCTCTTACTATAATAAGATCATCCGAAAAATCATTATTATCAATAGTGATATTTCCAAATCTATAAGCATCAATGTGCATATCTATGAAATATTATCAATTAACTCTCTTGTCAAGAGCAAATCTTATTATCTCTATACAATAACCATTCATTATTTTAGTTAAAATATCAAAATAATATCTGCAGTATATTTTTTTAGATGAAAATTAGTGAAGATTAACTAGACGCTGAAATAGATTATTTTCAAAAGCTCAACTTTAATAGGTATTAATTATACTAAATTTTCACAAATATCCATAGAGGAATAATTCGGATTAGAAATGTTCAAGTATGGGCCAATTATTTTTCATTGCAACCCTTTTCAAGAAAAAATTTGGATTAACTGCCCTTGGATTACCTACCAGTTCTAAGAGCGGTAAATCGCTGTGATGATCAGAATATGCAAACGAGTTTTCCAGATCAATATTCAGTTCTGTAGCGACCTTTTTTGCATAAACGACCTTATTCTTCCCAACACATATCGGTTCAACCGGTCTTCCTGTCGGTAGACCATTTTCACCAATCTCGAGATCTGTACACAAAAGTCTATCAAAACCCAGATCCTCTACAACAGGCTCAAGCATATATTTCAAAGACGCTGTAATCAGTATAAGGACATGTCCCGCTCTTCTATGTTCCTCCACCTTCTCTCTTATCCTTGGAGATATATGAGGTTTTAACATCTCCTTATAATAGATCTTCGACTGTCTTAGATATTCACCTATGTCCCGGTTTTTATAAAATCTAAGTGCATAACGAGAAATTCTCTCAGCACTATATAGATTAAGTTTAAAAAAGATACTCCTGATAATTATGCCAACAATAAACCAGAACGAGATGTCTCCTCTCTTAAAAAGATATTTTATTCCAATTACCGCACTATCTTCTGCCAGAAGGGTATTATCAAAATCAAAAAACGCAGCAATCTTCTTTGAAGACATAATACATTATCAGAAGTTAAAATGAGTGTAAATAGATGCACCAAAACTTACGCTATCCGCATTATCATATCCGGGATATGAGTGTTTTTCTTTAATTGAAAATCCTATGGGATAAATTGATAATCCGAGCGTAAGATGATCAATAATTTCATCTCCAAATGCCAGCTCTCCTCCAAAACCAACCGCTACCTTGTAGTAACTCACATTCTCCTTAAAATAATCATCCACATTATTACTATTTTCACTATATTCATTATAATTATTTTTAATTTCTTCTGTATCTCCATATACACCAAGTGCCATAATCAAGAATAACCTTTTATCATTTCGAGAAGATAGATCATTCTGGATTTCAATACCAGTAGCATAAGCCTTAGTATCACTGTCTATAAATGCTCCACCTGTGATCTGTAAACTCCATTTATTCTCAAAGTGATATCTATAAGAAAGTCCACTTCCACTATATGAACTGGCGGATATACCCAGACTCTGATAATTAATACCAGAGGCATTAAGTATGGAAACGCAAGTTGTGCAAAATATGACTACCAGAAAAAAGTACTTAAAGTATCTCATTATATCCTCCTGCATCATGAATATATAGATAAATGAATTTTAAAGATATTTCAAGACAAATAAAATTAGAAACCTTCTTCATCTATACCGCTGACCTCTGTCTCCCTACCACCGATGTCGTCAGCAGAAGTAAATTCAGTAAATTTTGTACAGGTGCTATGAAAATTAAGCTTTAACTTAAAAGTAGGACCATTTCTATTTTTTGCGATATCTATTGTTGCAATTCCCTGATTTTGAGTCTCAGGGTCGTACATCTCTTCTCGATAAATAAAGATTATCACATCGGCATCCTGTTCAATAGCCCCTGACTCTCTCAGATCTGATAACATAGGCCTTTTATGTTCCTTTCTCTTCTCCGGTTCACGATTGAGCTGTGAAAGAGCTATTACAGGGACATCCAGCTCCTTTGATAAAATTTTCAGACCCCTTGAGATATCAGCGATAGCATGTACCATTGAATCAAACTTCTGGTCAGGTCTCAAAAGTTGCAGATAATCAACAATTACCAGCCCGAGCCTATTCTTCATCTCTTTTTTTAATCTACGGCATTTACCCTTAATCTCCAGTAGAGAGATATCTCCCGAATCATCAATAAATATCGGTGCATCGTAGAATCTATTTGCAGCCATATGCAAAAGTTTCCACTTCTCAGCAAGTTCATCCCTCTCCTGTTCAGTCGCCGGTGGACTCCTCCTGAAAATATCTGCAGGTACCATAGCCTCTGATGAGACCATTCGCTTCATGAGCTCATCTTTTGACATCTCAAGTGAGAAAATTATTACGGGTGTTGTCAGTGGCTCCCGCCCGAGATGTTCAGCCCTTCTCCGCTCCTCATTATTCAGGGTTATACCTACATATTGAGCAATATTCAAAGCCAGACTTGTCTTACCCATACCGGGACGCGCAGCAATTATATTGAGTGTACCTGGCATAAGACCTGAGGTCTTGCGATCAAACTCGGTAAAACCTGT
>JBBISZ010000265.1:0-4098 GCA_037441045.1 Deltaproteobacteria bacterium
GATTCAAATAAGGAGATGACAGATAGCATTGATATGCTCTTAAATAGCATTGAGGATATAGTTCCGCCAGTTCAAAAAGACTCTCCTCCAGAGGATCTCCCGGACCTGTCAGCACTCCTCTCCCCTGTCAGCACAGAGGGAATAAACATAGCGCCACCAGAAAGCCAGAAAACTCAGATACCTAATATTAATGAGATCCTTCCTCCTATCGAAGCCGGAGATTCAAGTAAAAATCATCCACAGACATTCTCTAAACCAGAACAACCCACACCTGCACCAGAAAAAGACAAATTAACAGCAGATATAGATGCAGTCTTTGATAGTCTTTTTGTCGAATCCAGTCCTCCTTCCCAACAGTCCAACAGGGAAGAACAAAAAGGGAGAAAGACCATGCTCTATATGGAGGCAGTTCCTGTTGCTCCTACCAGCCCTGCCCAACCTCCCAAAACAGAAAATATTGATTCATCTCCCTCTTTACAACCTGACCCGCTTAACGCTCTTTCAAAAGAACCGCTTCAGATTCCACCAACCCAGCAGATTCAGGATAGTCTTCTTAGTGATGACTTTGCAATGTTTACACATGAGCCGCAAAGTAATCCTCCACCTGCACAGGTCAAGCCGACTTCCACACTTGGTCTCGGTGATGATCTGCTTTCAGAAATATCAACAACAGTACCTCCCACAACAGATAACTCTCTTGCAATAGATAATTCTATCGCCTTTGACAACTCTCAGATCGCCTTTGGAGAACTCGGATCTGATCTTTCCATTTCTCCAGCAAAACAGGATGAGGGAGGCAGATTCTCTCCAAACGCAAATAGAAGTGATGATCTGCTTTCTCAGATGGATTCCATTGATGTAATCCCCTCTCCACAGCCGGCACCAATCTCAGGAATAATGAAAACCGAAAAATCCATACCTGAAATATCAAATAAGGTCGAACTGGTTACAGAGGACGAATTAAAAAAAGAAGCAGAGAAGAAGAAGGCAGCGGGTGCATTGCCTGCAAAACCTCCCACCATTGCAATCAAAGAATCCGAAAAGTCTGGTAAAGGTGAAATATTAAGATGGTTATTTACTATTATCTTATTCTCTGTTGTTTTATCTATTTCTCTGCTACCACAAAAAATATTCCCGAATATCAAGACAACATGGATTACAGGCCTGATGAATGAATCATTTATTCCAAGGTCTGTAACAATTGAAAATGTGTATTATAATCAGATCAACAACTCCGAAACCCTTCTTGTTTTTATAGGCTCATTAAACCTGAAAAATCCAGAGACACCTGATAGACTTAGACTGCTTTTCAAGGTACATGACCTTTCAGGGGCAAATATTATAGAAACTGAATATCCCATTACCTATTCTGATGAGTATGATTCAATAATGAAGATAACCTCACAAAATGAGATAAGGGATTTTATTCAAAAAAACAGCATCAAGATATTCACTCAGAAGAAAAACAAATTTATTACTCCTATTATGCTCAAAAATATTGATGTAACCTCAATTGATGTTAAAGTAGAGCTAAAAGTAATCACTCAATGAATCCAGAGACAATATTCAATGAGGAAATAAAAAGGCTTTTTCAATTCAATAATGAACCTCTCTTCCACATGCACGCTCTGAGGGAGACAATAAAAAATTATGATACAGAGCTTATAACTGATATTCTAAGAAATGTCATTTTTACATTGAAGAAAGAAGATAATATCTCTCTCAGGATTATGAAGGCACTAATAAATATATTAATTGACATAGAAAATGAATCCTCTCTTATTAAGGAGAAGATCGAATCAATATACCTTACATCTATTGAAAACGGTTATGAAGAGATAAAGATGCTCTTCTTAAGACCTCCGCCAGTAATGATAGCAGATCCAGAAGATTTCGAAGAATGGGATGTAGAGTTATGTAAGGTAACCTTAGGAGAGAGGAAATCCTTTGCCAAACGTCTGGACAGGAAAATGATAGAACGACTACTTAGAGATCCCGCGCCTGAAGTAATAAGAATTCTACTCTTAAATCCAAGATTGTTTGAAAGCGATGTTATTGCGCTCGGTGCCAGAAGACCAAATTTTGCACCAGTTCTACTTGAGATTTACAAAAGTTATAGATGGAAGGACAATAGAAGGATCACAACAACACTTGTTAGAAATCCATATTGTTATCCATATCTATCAATAAAACTTACCTATTTGCTCTTAAGAACTGATCTTTTGCTTGTCAGGAATGATACAGAACTACACCCCGCAATTTGTGATGTAGCAAGACTTATGCTATCAGATTAGATTTATCCTATCTCTACTTTTTCTGTAATAGGACCAGTTAATACTTTATTGGGCAGGAAAACGAGTAACAGTATTATTAAAGATATTCTAAACAATAACAGAAAAGGCCTATCATCAACTTTTACATATTAAATCTTTTACAACTAGTTATAAATAATTTGACAAATCTGGTCAATATCAAAAGTTATATTGGTACGAGCTTGAATCTGTCTTCAGAAATTGTCTTTACCTTAAATTCCAACCCACAATACAGACATACTACCTCATCATCATTCTTAAACCCATCATTCATACGATAGTTTGCATCACAATTGGGGCAATCAAACTCATAGAATTTTATTTTTGCAAGAGGAACCGAAGGTTTACTCCTCGGCTCCTCTTCATCAAAATCTTTTTCATTAAACATAGTTATCTCTCAGCCTTCCATGTACCGGTAAGTTTTCCATTGAATAGAACCTCAATCTTGCCATTCCATACACCGTCTTTTAGATGATCTGCATATTTATCTTTATCATCATCCACAATTTTGGCAGATCCTGCAAAAGTCATCTTGGTTGGAACACCCTGTTTTGCCAGCCAGTGCATAAGAGCCTTCGGGATCTGCTTCTTGGCGGCTTCACATGCTGCCTCAACACCCGGCACAGAGCAGTAACTTCCATTTGACATGTCGCATGCCATATCATCAACAGCCTGCTGAACCTCCGCACAATCAATCATATTCTCAACCGCATCTTCAAGCGTATCATACCCTGTTGTAATCTGCGTAATAAGATTTACCAGGTAATTGATAAGTTTGTAAGCCTCAAATTCCACAACTCTTTCACGAATAAAGAGCACCACACCTACAATCGGTCTATTTTCGGTCATCTTTATATCTGCATCGCCCATAGCAATATCCAGTTCGGCGCACTGTGGCCAGTTTGGATCCTGTCTACCCTGTGGACACTGGTCTATCCACCATACCACTATGCTCTCCCACTCTTCTTTACCATTGACCATATCTGGCACCTGAGTATTCCAGAGCTCCATAATTCCCTCTACCTGCATCTGCTGTAAAATATTAGCAAGTGCATTGAGACCATGAATCAGATTTGGTACCCATGGTGGAACATACTGTTTGATCAAATCCTGAATGAGCCCCTCAAGAATATCTCCAATGATAGGAATATTGCCAATATCCCCAAGATTACCCTTAAAGACCTGATCTATAAAATCGAGAGGTTCGGCCAGCTTGGGAAGTCCGAGAAGTGCATTGGATAGATCAAAGTGATGTTCTGTATACCAGAGCCCTGTAACATCCTCATCTTCCATATCTCCACATTTGGGTTGTGGAACACATATTCCATCTGCACAAATATTATCCTGTGGACAATCAGAATCTTTAATACAACTAATGCACTTTCCATCCTTGCAAAAACCAGACGGACAATCTGCATCTGTCTTACAATCTCCTCCTCCTCCAGGTACACAGGTGTTATTTTCACAGATGTAACCATAAGGGCAGTCGTTGATCGAATCACAACTATTTTTTATCTCCTTGCATTCCCCATTCTGACAATAGTAATTGGGCCCCGGACAATCCGCATCCGTCTTACATGGCTTGATATCAGGATTGTCAGCCACACAGGATGGCGACTGTCCTGGTCCACCCGGATCCAGATGATATCCCGGCGGACAGGTAGTCGTAGCCTCACAAACATTATTTACGCACTCATAACCACCTGGACAGTCTTCCGTTTTTTGACATGCAATAGGTTCATCCTTACTCTTACATTGACCATTTACACATATAAGTCCATCCCCA
>JBBISZ010000266.1:0-4095 GCA_037441045.1 Deltaproteobacteria bacterium
CTCTGAGAGTTTCTTGCTCATTATGGAGGAACATATAAGCTGGATAGATTCAACAGTGCCGGTTACATCCCTTAAAGCATACAATTTCTTATCAGCAGGTGCCAAATTCTTTGTCTGGCCTATCAGACAGATCCTGTGCTTCTGGAGTATATTTACAAACTCTTTATTCGGTATATCCACCTTGATTCCCGGAATGGATTCAAGTTTGTCAAGTGTTCCACCTGTATGACCAAGCCCCCTCCCCGAGATCATCGGTACAACCACTCCACAGGCAGCTGCTATAGGCGCGAGAATAAAAGATGTCTTATCTCCAACTCCACCTGTCGACTGCTTATCAAGCTTTGGAAGTTTGATAGAGGACAGATCTATAACATCACCTGTCTTTATCATTGCATCTGTCCAGTCGAGAAGCTCCCTATCATTCAAGCCATTGAAATAGATAGCCATCAGCATTGCGGAGATCTGATAATCAGGTATCTCACCCTTTGTATATCCATTGATAACCCATCTGATCTCCTCTGTTGTCAACTCTTTATTGTCTCTCTTCTTTTTGATCAATTCATACATCCTATACACAGAACTACTCCTTGTTTAAATGAGTTGAGATAAAAACGATACTCCGTTTATGGCACTTCTCAATCCAAACCAATCAACTATGGTCGCACCAATATCTGCAAAAGTATCCCTGATACCCAGAAACTGTCCTTTTTTGATAATGGGTGAATATACAAGCAGAGGAACACGCTCCCTTGTATGATCAGTATGCCTTACAAATGTTGGATCACAACCGTGATCAGCGGTTATAATTAAAATAGACTCACTATCAATATTATTCATGATCTCGGGCAACCTGCTATCAAAATATTCCAGTGCTCGTGCATATCCTTCAATATCTCTTCTGTGTCCATATACCATATCATAATCCACAAGATTTACAAATATCAAACCTCTGTTAGATTTTATCTCATTTATAGTCTTTTCAATACCATCTGCATTTCCATCTGTATGAATAGACCTCAAAACACCCTGTCCTGCAAAAATATCATAAATCTTTCCTATACCTGACACATTAATTCCCGATTTCACAAGCATATCCAGCACAGTATCATAAGGTGGTTTCATAGAAAAATCTTTCCTATTATACGTTCTCTTAAAATTACCTGGACTACCAACAAACGGTCTTGCAATGACTCTTCCAATATTCAGTCTATCACAAATACCGCGGGCAATTTCGCAACCTTTATATAGCTCTTCAAGTGGTATAACCTCTTCATGGGCAGCAATCTGAAACACCGAATCAGCCGATGTATATACAATCCATCTACCGGTTCTCATGTGCTCCTCGCCAAGTTCTGCAATAATCTCTGTCCCGCTCGCAGCCTTATTACCTATCACATTCCTTCCTGTCTTCTTAACAAATTCATCAATCGTCTCTTTATCAAATCCATCTGGAAAAGTGGCAAATGGCTTTTCAAGAATAATTCCTCCCATCTCCCAGTGCCCGGTGGTTGTATCTTTTCCGCTACTCTTCTCATTCAAAATACCAAAAGAGCCTGAAGTAACCTCCAATCTTGGAATTCCATTCACAAAATCATTGAGAATATGCCCCAGTCCTAGAGATGCAAGATTATTTAGATTGAGATACCCTCTTTTTTTTGCCATATTGACAATAGTGTTTGCCCCTTTATCTCCATACTTATCTGCATCTGGCATCTCCCCTATTCCAACACTATCAAGAACTATTAAAACAAGCTGTTTCATTATTTTGAAGCTATCTCCCTTATGATATTTACCGACTGAGAGGCACCAATTCTATTGGCACCGGATGCCACCATTCTTCTAAGATCAGAGAGCGTCTTAATACCCCCCGAGGCCTTAATCTTACATCTATTCCCGACAACCCTCCTGATCAACCTTATATCCTCCTCTCTGGCACCTGATGTTGAAAATCCTGTTGATGTCTTTATAAACGCCGCAGATGCCTCTGCACATAACAGAGAGACAATCTCCTTCTCCTCATCAGAGAGGAGGCAGGTCTCAATAATTACCTTCACGGGCACAGGCTTTACAGCCTCCACAACCGCTGAGATATCTCTGAATACATATTCAAAATCCCATGATTTCAGCCTGCCTATGTTAATTACAGTATCTATCTCCATTGCCCCATTCTGGACCGCTGTTACAGCCTCAAAGGCTTTTGAGATATAGTCCACTGCCCCAAGAGGGAACCCCACAACAGAGATGGGTAGCACATCTGTTCCTTTAAGTGTCTCTGCAACAATTCCTACATTTGAAGAGTTCACACATACTGTGGCAAACCTATGTTCTATCGCCTCCCTCGTCACCCTCAATACATCCTCCACTCTGGCTTCAGGTTTGAGGATTGTATGATCTATAAGAGCAGCGATATCATCTGCACTCCCCATTTCTCTTGCTGTTTTAATATTCAAAGAACTAATAAATTTGTTATCTATTTTTAAGCTGATTTCTTCTCTTACACTTTTAAAAAGAGCATCTTTTTTGGCGATGACTTCCTGAACCATTCTATTATCCATCAATAATACCTCCGCAAAAAGGAATAGTCTTCTACCATAAGAAAGACCCTTTGTCAAAGTAGACAAATTAAATTATTGTCTCTAAAAAGTGTATTTTAAGGATGGCTGGAGATTAAGTAATAGAGTTCCAATACCCATAAGATAATATGCCCTTGCCTCAAATGCTATAGAGAAGTGTCTCAGATTGGTATAATACTCAGCGCCAAGTCCACCATCAAAAGAGATAGAAGATCCACTCATCTTTAATTCATCTCCATTACTTTTATAGTTTTTATCGGGAGATAAGAATGCAAATCCTCCTCCGGCTCTAAAAAAGGTGAAGAGTCTGTCAGTTGATAAAAAGGCAAATTTAATAGATAATGAGATCAACTTCGCAGAGATATCATTTGAAAGATATTTTGGATATTGATCGACACATTTGTCAATATCTATATTCCCGTCACTATACTCTTTTTTGCATTTCTGAGCATCAAAAAATACAAGATTGCCTTCCGAATTATAACCATAGCCATACGAGTATCCTGCTGAATTATCCGCAGATATAAAAAACGAACTAAAACCTGCTTCAACTGACAGAATATCTATTATATCATAGCCAGCAAAGATAGAACTCATAAAACCCGACGATAATCCAGAGATATCAGAAGTCAGAGCAAGATTATATCCCATATCTGTACCGATATATAGCCCTTTATGAACTTCAATGAGTTTCTTTGTTTTAGGGGCAGCAGCAGTCACACCCTCCGTCTGTGCATAAACAGTGGATGAAAATAACAAAAATGTCATTACCAAAAAAACAAACATTCTTCTGTTGTTCATATATTCTCCTGAGACATCAATCGGTTCTCTTAAGAATGAACGGGTATGTAACAATAACTATTCCTCCGCCCTTTGGTTCGGGGAATTTCCATCCCTTAATCTTGCCGACTATGCAATTTTCTACATTCTGATTGTTAATAGTGGTCTCTTTGACTTTTGCAGACTGAACAGAACCGGTGGGAGAAATAACAAAGTTTACAGAGACTTTTCCCCAGAGTCCAGGGTTCTTGGCAAGCTCAAGTTCATAACAGTATCTTATCTCGTTTGCATGCGCCCTGATAACCCTTCTAATCAACTCTTTATCGAGGGAGCCAAGCACCATTGGTGTACCACCTGAAATACCAATGTCATGCTCTTTCTTTCCACCTATCGAACCCACACCATAGCCATAACCGCCCTGTCCTGCCCCCCTTCCTCTTGTCCCTACTGAACCTATGCCGATTGAATCAAGACTTGACCCACCGCCTCCAGGTCCAACGCCTCTCAGACCAAGGCCTCCCGCACCTCACGCATCCCCTCTCTGGGAACCAAAGAGTCCACCTATGGCATTTTGCAGATCACCCCCCAGCCCCTTACCACCAAACAGAGTAGAACCACCCGCAAACATTCCGCCGCCCTTTCCAAACATCTTCAAAACTCCGACCTTCTGGACTATCTCTCTATCATCTGGCTTAATAGCCTTGACCGCAGACCTTTTAAAAACCTCCGGGGCATCCTTTTT
>JBBISZ010000267.1:0-4077 GCA_037441045.1 Deltaproteobacteria bacterium
GTTATTGCATCTTCAGTGACATCTGTAATCTGCACAATATCAGAACCTGCATCAGTATATATCTTTTCGTTGCTTTCTGTACACCCAGCAAATAGTGAAAAACACAGGACTAAAAACAGGATAACCTTAATAATATTCATTGTTCCTCCTCATATCATATCTAACTACATATCCTTCTTCAAAAATCCTTTATTCCCAAAACTGTCTTCAATTGAAATTTCATAATTTCCGCTCCCACTATATGGAATGGTAATAATTGAGGCTACTCTGCCATTATAGCTACCTTTTGTCGGTTTTACCTTAGATTCAACTGACTGTCCTCCGTCTTTAACTACCCTTACCTTTATGTCCTTTTCAAAATCGAGAGGATAAGGCTGATTGTAATTCACATAGAGTGAGTGGAGTCTTGTACTTTCATTTTGTGGGGCTGGATAACTGACAACCATTGAAATATTATTATTCTGCACCTCAGGATCTTCAATCAGTAGATTATCCAATGCTGTATAATCAAATTCATTTGAGAATATCTCATAAGATTTAGTAGTGCTACCATCTATATATCTTCCCACAACCCTGAACCTGTATTTTCCTGTGTCAAAGTTTACCTTCTCCTCCCACCTGAGTTGCCAATCAGAATTTTCCTTATAGTTGCCAAGGTATTCAACAATCATATGAAAATGGTAATCATCATATTTTATACCGCCGGCAAAAGTAACATCCTCAAAATTGTCTCCGTTCTTTTTCTGTAAGTAAATGACAGGCATATCTACACCAGGATGTCCACCGTGCCATTTTGCCAGAACTATGCTACCTCTTTTAACTGAACTATCAGGATTTATAAAAAAGGCTGGTGCAACGCCTGCTGCAACTGGAGTTACTGGCTGTTCATCGTCTTCCCACCATTCAGGTTTTATATTATTAGAATTATCCTCCTTTTCGGGTGTAAGCAACTGTTTTGCAAGGGCAATTGATTCTCCTGCTATATATTCACCGTTCTTATAACCCCAGATACTCATACTTGATTCATATCCTCCAAGTAGCCATTCATCCTTCAAAAGCACATATAGGTGATGATCCATAGAATATCCGACCGTCATTACATCCTTCATACCTGCCTTCTTCAATTCGGATACAATGTATTCTCCATATTGGGCAGAAGGTTCACCATTTACCGAGGCAAGATATAAACCATTTAAATTTACAGCAGCAAGTCGTGTCTTTGTAAATTGATATACTGGACGGCTATAATTCAGGAATGTCGTCTCCAGAAGGCAGCCAAGTTCACCATCTTTATATCCGCACTCTTTATATGTACCACAGCATTGAAAAGCACCAAGATAATATGGAACAGACTTACCATTCTCTATCTTGTAAAATTCGCTATCATTATAACCTACATACTTTCTTGAAAATGGTAGTCTTTTTGTTGTTATTTCAAGCTCCACATTAGAAGTTGTCTTTATTGATGGAAGCCTCTCTTCAAGATACTTTGATACAAAATAACCTATAGCCTGAATCTGATGAATATCCTGTCTGCTAACAACCTGTCCATCAGGGTTTTTTTCGCCTGATGGTGAAGTATTACCAGCATCCCCGTTCATGAACAGAACAGGTATATGATAACCATATTTCTCTCCTAAATTCTCCTCTGAGATAATTTCTGCAGCAATAGGTGCATCACCTGACATCTTTGTGTCATCCATATGCGTGCCGTGAGAGCCGTATCTTATAATAATAGCAAGAATTTTGCCATCGTTCTCACCACCGTTATACTCAAATTTGATAATTGCACTTCTCCTGTCCTTATATGGCATTGACTCTTTTCTTCTATTAGAAGTTATATAATCATCGGGGTCAAAATTGTTATCCGTAATATAACCCATTCTGGCAGGAACCATATTTTTGAGTGCCTGTTCTACAGCATCTGCGTGTGATTTTACAATCCTCTCCCATATCTCTTTATTAAATTTATCATGACCGAGCACACCGAGCCCCATTTCGGGCAGCAGGTGCCAGAATCTTGCTGGATATGAATGAGAATGAGATGAGCTCATTAAAATCTTATTGATATAATTTTCACCCAATCTTTTTTCAAGTTCCTTGGCAATACCAGAGACAAGATAATCCTGAGACCATCCAAGTCCATTTCTTATATAAACAATTCTCTCTTTGCCATTATCCATAACCAGAGCTTTGATTGTGGGTCTATCCCAGAAACCAGTAGTTCCGCCGAGCTCCTTATTATACGGTGTCTTGGGACCCTTTCTGGCGCCATAACCTGCCATTGATACACCAACAGGGGCATCCTCATAAACCATAGCATAACCTACTCTGAGATCCTGCTTTGTACCTCCATTAAAATAAGGCTCTTTTGCATCAATCTTAAAGTTGTAAGGTTCACAGAGTCCATTGTTACACTGAGCATCTTCGCTGCAGTCCAGATCTGTCTCACAGATTCTTACCCATCTGTTTTTATAGCAAATATAAAATGGTTTACATACCTCTCCGTTGTTATATGCACACCCACAAAATTCATCTCCAATATTTTCACATCTGCATTTCTCTGCCGTTACACACTTAAAATCAACACAATCCTGTCTCTGATTGCAATCATCCTTATATTTGCAACTCTTCTCCCCACCATCCGTTTGAATTTCAACATCTTCAGCGGCATCAGATACAGTATCCATAGGTACAATATCCGTCCCTGCATCAGAATAAGTTACCTGATTTTCGGTACATCCAGCAATAAAACTTATTACCATAACAAGTATAAAAAACTTTTTTACCATAAAATTACCTCCGTGCTGATGAAAGTGAGAAAATTCTACAAAATATATCGATTCATTTCAATAAAATAATAGTAGTATCTCGAAAATAATGCATACACAATACAAAGATTATCTTTACTAAAATTGAGATTACTGATAGTATGTAGGCAAATTTCTAAGGAGGCAAGAATGAAAGACTCCACCTACAAGATCATTGAGTTGATTGGAACTTCCAGAAAATCGTGGGAGGATGCTGCCAAAAATGCTGTTGAAAAGGCAGGGAAATCTCTCAAAGATTTGAGGATCGCGGAGGTATCTGCACTAGATATGAAGATTGAAGACAATAAAGTAATTGCATATAGAGCAAGAGTCAAGGTCTCATTTAAGTACCTGGATTGATATGGACGATTTTAAGAAAAAATTAAAAATGATAAAAGAGCAACTCCAGAAAGAAGAGGAGAACCGAAAAGAGGAAAAAAATAGGATTAACAAAGAGAATGAAAATTCTCTATCTCAGGATGAAATTGATGAAATTGGGCTATTTGAAAGGGAGATGAAAAATGTCAGGCGTCTCAATTTTAAAAATATCGTACCAAAAAGAAGTAATATTAAAAGCCCCGAATTCACTGATCCTGATGGTGAAGTAATGCATACCCTCAAACTTCTTGTTGACGAGAAAATTGAATTTACTATATCGGATACAGCAGATTACATTGAAGGACATATAAAAGATATAGATCCAAAGATATATAAAAAGTTAAAAAAGGGCGAATTTTCTGTTGAAGATAGCCTTGACCTTCACGGAAAGACTAAAGAAGAATCAAAGATGCTGGTAAAAGAATTTATTGAAGAAGCACGGCTTCAATCTAAAAGATGTTTATTAATAGTCCACGGAAAGGGATATCATTCAAAGGATCATATACCTGTCTTAAAGGAGGCGCTCAAAAACTGGCTCAGCAGCAAAACAATAGGCAAGCATATACTGGCTTTCTGCTCTGCAAGTCAAAAGGACGGAGGAACTGGTGCTATTTATGTCCTGCTCAGAAAAAATTAATTAAAACAATTCATAATTTTATTCTACAACCACAAGAAAATCTGTCCAAAATACCAAAACTATAACTATAATTGTTATTACTATTAAATTATTTCACATTTTATTACTATTTTGAAATGTTACATTTGATGGTTTCTACCTCTTAATTGTATAGCATTTCTCATAGCTAATACCAACTTTTGACTCATAATATTGCCTATGGTGGAATTAACTATCAGTGGTATGAGGTTTTCTTAACAAAATATATGACAT
>JBBISZ010000268.1:0-4041 GCA_037441045.1 Deltaproteobacteria bacterium
CATTTACAATTATCATTTCTTCAATTCTCTTTTTTAGACCCGGTGCATATTTGTCTGCTGCAGTATCCTCTATTATCATTTTAATTTTCTCTCTGGATAGGCAGTTCCTATTTCTGCCTTATATCCCGGGGATGATCATTGAGAGTTCAAAGCCCGCAATAGATCAGATGATATATTCATTATTTATTCATGTCTTCGCGTATTTTGTTATTGCACAACTCAGTTCATATCTGTCAGTAGAACTTAAGGCAGCGAGCGAAAGATATCTGGATCAGAAGAGAGATTACAATATACTTTTTGAGCAATATAGAACTATTGTTGAAAATCTCTCAGATGGTGTATTACTCTTCAGAAATAAACGACTGATTTTTTTAAATGATGTTGCATCCAGTATATTTTCGATAGAAATTAATCAATTGCAGAATATGAAGATGGAAAATATGAGTAGTCTTCTCAATAGACTTTTATCCTCTTCCGTGGTTGAAATAATATCCTCTGGTGAGAATAATGAAAAGGTAATATCTGTAAAACATAGACGGAAGACCTATGAAGATGGTGTTGTTGATGACATTTTTATTGTCTCTGACCTTACTGAGAGTCGCAAGCTGCAGGATGAGATTATGAGATCCGAAAAACTTGCTTCTATTGGTAAGGTAGCAACAGGATTTGCGCATGAGATCAGGAATCCGCTCTCCTCAATACTGGGATCGATAGAGTTGATCAAAAAGACATCCTCTCTCAATCAGGAAAATGATATGCTCATTGGAATTGTGGTAAAAGAACTCTTAAGAGTAAATGAGTTGATAGAGCGTTTTCTGATGTTTGCGAGACCCGCACCACCCAAATTCGCAAGGATAGATCTTTTCAGGCTTATACATGAGGTTTTGGAACTTATAAAATTTGATAAGGATTTCAGAGATAATATCACAATTGATATAAAGGACGAGTTAAAAGAGGAAGTGGATGTTGACCCGTCTCTTATGAGACAGGTGTTCTGGAATCTGATCAAGAATTCCATACAGGCGATAAGGGAGGAGGGGAGGATCTCTATAACACTTGCTAAAGACTCAGTTAGTGATAAGGCAAGAATTATGATAACTGATAATGGCTGTGGGATACCTCAGACTGAGATATCCAGGATTTTTGATCCGTTTTACACAACAAAAGAAAAGAGCACAGGGATAGGTTTGTCTATTATTCACTCCATAATAAAAGAACACAATGGTAGTATATCTGTTGAATCTAATGTAGGTAAGGGAAGTACATTTATAATTTTATTACCTTTGAGACAGATTGGAGAGTAATTTATGCCAGATATTTTAGTAGTGGAAGACGAAGAGGGCTTAAGGGCGGTACTCAGGGTAAACTTTGAGCGTGAAGGCTATAGTTGTGATACTGCACCCGATGTCGCAACTGCAAAAGAACTGATGAACCTCAACAACTATGATGTAATTCTCACAGATTATAGGCTTCCAAAGTCCTCCGGGTTTGAAGTATTGAGATATCAGCAGGAGAGGATGCCATTTACTCAGACTATACTCATGACTGCATACGCAACGGTTGAAAATGCGATTGATGCGTTGAAACTTGGAGCCTATCACTATCTAATAAAGCCATTAAAGATGGAGGAGCTCAATGCAGTTATTAAAAAGGCTATTGAGAAATCCAGAATATTAAATGAGAATTTTCTCTTAAGAAGGCAGCTCAGGGGAGAGTATACAGTTGAGAATCTGGTAGGTAAATCTCCTAAAATGATTGCTATCTTTGATATGATAAAAAGGGTAGCAGATACACGAACCACAATTCTTATAACCGGACAGAGTGGTACAGGCAAAGAGGTTATAGCCCGAGCGATACATAATCTCTCCAATAGAAAAGAAGGCAAATTTGTAGTGGTCAACTGTGGGGCGATACCTGAGGCTCTATTTGAATCTGAATTGTTTGGACACACAAAGGGTTCTTTTACAGGTGCAATCTCAGATAAACAGGGGCTGATTGAAGTGGCACACAATGGCACACTGTTTCTGGATGAGATTTGTGAGATGCCGCTGTCAATGCAGGTAAAGTTGCTTGGAGTTCTTCAGAATTCAAGGGCAAGGCGGGTAGGAGGTACAGAGGAATATGAAGTGGATATAAGGGTAATTGCAGCCACCAATAAAAGTATAGAGGAGGAGGTAAAAAGCGGCAGGTTTAGAGAGGATCTATACTACAGGGTCAATGTTATCAGAATTGAGGTTCCTCCACTTAAGGAAAGAAAAGAGGATATCCCTTTACTCATAGACAATTTTATAAGACTATATTCAGCGGAACAAAATAAGGCAATAAGAGGTATTACAGAAGAGGCATTGAAATATATTATGAACTTTGATTTTCCAGGTAATGTAAGACAACTTGAGAATATAATTGAGCGGGCTGTCACCATTACAAAGGATGGGAAGATAGATGTAGATGCACTCCCTGATTTTCTTATGTGGAAAGAGTGTGAATCAGTCTTAAATATATATCAATACGGAGGCATAGATCTTGACAAGCGTCTGATGGAGATTGAAAAAGAGGCGATTCTTTCTGCCTTAAGGGAGGCAAAAGGCAAGAAGGTACTTGCAGCAAAGCTTCTCGGTCTGTCTTTTAGATCCTTTAGATACAGACTGTTAAAATACAATCTTGCAAGGGAGGATGAGATAGAGGAGACAGGGGAAGATTAATTTATGCTGGAAATTACTTATTCAAATAATATAGTTTTCAATATCTGTAAGATTTTCATATTTATATTTGGTACATTTATTGGTTCGTTTCTGAATGTCTGTATTTATAGAATTCCATATCGTAAATCAATACTCTATCCACCTTCAAGATGTGGTCTCTGTCTTACACCACTGAGATGGTATCATAATATCCCCATAATTGGATATTTTATACTCGGAGGAAGATGTGCCTTCTGTCATCAGCCTTTCTCTATAAGATATGCTGTTATAGAATTTCTAATGGGAATTATATCTCTCTCCCTCTTTGTCAGGTCTGCGGATCTTTACAGTTATTTTGTGTTTATTGTTTTTATGGGTTGTATCATTGTACTGAGTTTTATTGATATAGATCACTGGCTGCTTCCAGATAAGATTACTCTCCCTCTTGCTGTCTTCGGGATATTGTTTTCAATCTTTTCACCTATTACACCCTCAGGTTTTGTTATAGATTTAAAATCATCGGCGATAGGTCTATTTGCTGGAGCCTCCATACTTTATCTTCTGGGGTTCATGGCATCTAAAATTATGAATAGAGAGGCGATGGGTGGAGGGGATATAAAGTTTATGGGGATGATATGTGCATTTCTTGGCTGGAGGGCATTCTTACCTGTACTGCTGATGGCGGCACTTCAGGGTTCGATATACGGTCTGATTCAACTTGTATATTATAAAGTAATAAAGAGAAAAGTGCCATCTCTTAATAACAATGGAATTTACTCTGTATTCAAGGATAGATCAGATTTTTTTACACCTACTACTCATCATATCCCTTTTGGTCCATTTCTGGGTCTTGCTGCCTATGAATATTTAATGTGGGGGGCGGCCTTAATCCATAAAATATTTGGACTTTCTCTATAAAAAGTATTATTTTAGTATCTGGTTTTTGTATTTTAGAGCCGATTAAGATAAGTCATATTTTGACAAAATAAATTTTATAAAAAATCCTTTAATCTACAGTTTTGTTTTAGTTTTATCTGTATAGTATGTATTTATTCAGTTCAAGAGGTATAATTTAAGAACAGGTGTATATAATAATATGAATAAGTAAAATTAAAATCTTATGAAATTTTCTATTTAACTCGGGATAGAACAACCAAGTTTTAAAAAATATTTTTAAACAGAATTTTGAGTGATAAAATGAAAAGAATGAAAACAGCATGGTCTAAATATTTGAATAAGTGTAATTTAAGCATTATTTTCCTGACTTTTCCCTATATTTTATACACTATATACCCAAGGGGACCTCTGTTCTCTGGTTAATGTGATTATCTTTGACCACTGAAATCCGTTCGCTTCTGAT
>JBBISZ010000269.1:0-4040 GCA_037441045.1 Deltaproteobacteria bacterium
CGAGAAAGTATTTTAAAAATACCTCTTTTGCGCTGTAAAAAGCCAGATAAAGGCCTGTTTTTCCATTGAGAAATCCAAGATAAAACAAATATTCTCTCATAAATCTGAATAGTGGGTTAAGAAGTGAAAAAATCAGCAATAAAAACAAATTTGTATTTTGTTTATCTCTGGCTGATAGAGAGGCATTTCTGATTGCTTTCTGCTTTATATCCTCAAGGCTACTATAGGGTGTGTGAATTATTGGATTATTCAACCTCCCAATCTTTTTTGCCCCAATTATTTTTTCATGAACAGACATATTGTTGAAGTTGAGGTGAGATCTGAACAATCTTATATGATACTCATTTTTATGTCTGCCGTATTTGATCTCCTGATTTTCAAGATATGTCCTGAAAGGGATTAGATATGCGTCGTATTCTGTCTGGCCTATCGCCAGAACAATCTCTTTTGCAGTTTCTGAAGGAATGTATTCATCTGCATCAATATTTATTATCCAATCACCCCTTAAAAGGCTTTTTGCAAATTGCTTCTTCTCGGAAAAATTAATAAATTCATGATTTACAAATTGACAATTGAATTCTGATGCTATCTTTGGGGTCTCATCAGTACTTCCTGAATCAACCACAATAATCTCATCTGTAAATGAGAGCGAGTTGAGGCATCTTTTCAGGTATTTTGCCGAATTAAAGGTGATAACAAAGGCTGAGATCATAATAATTTGATGCGGTCAATTATATCTGAGGTAGAATTTAATTTTTTATCTCCCAGCAGCAAAATCTTTATGTTAAAAAGTCTGTCTGTCTTCTCCTCTGGCAGGGTTTTACCTTTATATTCGCCGCCTTTGATATGGAAGTCAGGTCTTATTATACTGATAGTCTTTGATGCAGTCTTCTCATCAAACAGGGTAACAAAGTCAACATCCTCAAGAGCAGATATAATATCAATTCTTTCATTCTGTTTTAAGATTGGTCTGTTATTGCCTTTGAATTTTCTGACCGAACTGTCTGAGTTGAGTGCAATAATCAAAACATCGCAAAATCTTTTTGCCTCGCTAATAATGTATATGTGTCCGGAATGAATTAGATCAAATACTCCATTTATCAGCCCTGTAGTAATACCCTGACTTTTGAGGTTTGATACAATATCTCCTAATTCGGACCTTGTCTTATATTTTCTTACCATTGATAGCCCTGAGGATATCTCCCGCCAGTACAGGGACTGTTCCCCTTTTCTGAACCTTTATTCCGCCTGTTATGTTGGCAAACATAGCCGCCTTTTCTACAGGTATATCCGCACTGAGTGCAAGAGAGAATGCAGCCAGCACAGTGTCTCCTGCACCTGTAACATCTGTGACCTCTGTATTCCCAAATGGAGGAAATGATATAAATTTGTGATTATCTTTGAGTACAGATAACCCCTTGCTACCCTGTTTTACAAGGATGTATCTGGAGCCTGTATTCCTTTTTATCTTTTTTGCTGCGGATAGAATTTCGTCCTGAGTTCTGGTGTACCTGCCATATATCTGTGATATCTCATTTATATTTGGTGTCATTGCCATGCAGTTTTTGAATTGAAGGAGATTGAATCTTGAATCAACCACCGTTTTACTTCCTCTGATTATTCTCTTTAAGTGTCTAATAAACTCATTACTGAACAATCCTTCTCCATAATCTGAAATACAGATAGCATCATACTTATCAATGTTTATTGCTACGATCTCTTTGAGTCTCTCGTATATTTTTGATGAATATAGATTCTGAATTCCCCTGTCCAGCCTGAATATCTGTTGCAAAGATGTATTGATATCACCTGCCAGAACCCTTGTTTTTATTATCGTCTGTGTATCTTCTTTAAGAATATATCCTGTCTCAATGCTCGATTTTTCAAATATGTTTAGCAGTGTTTTTGCATATATATCTTTGCCCACGACTCCAACCAGTGTGGCGCTTCCACCCATGGAGGCTATGTTCATTGCTACATTGCCTGCACCGCCGGGTCTGATCTCAGAGTTCATAAACCTGATAATGGGTATTGGTGCCTCTCTTGACAATCTATATGCATTGCCAAATATATATTCGTCTGCGATAATATCTCCTACTACAAGTATCTTTCTACCACTTATCCTTTTTAATATATTTGCTATCTCACTCTTTTCTCTTACCATATTCTGAGCTCGCTTATGTCTTTAATGTTGTTTTTTGTTAGATATTCAGTCAACTGTTCGGTTATCAGTTTTGCGGACATCGGATTTGAGAAGTTTGCCGTACCAACCTGAACTGCCGATGCTCCTGCCATAAAGAAGTCAATGGCATCTATGAAATTCATTACTCCTCCACATCCTATTACAGGGATTCCGACCTCACTTGCCACCTGATAGACTGCCCTTAAGGCAATCGGTTTGATGGCAGGACCAGATAATCCTCCATAAATATTTTCAAAATAAAATTGCTTTTTTGCCCTGTCTATTACAAGTGCCTGAATTGTATTGATACAGGTTATTGCATCTATGTGTTCCTCTTTTAGTATTGAGGCTATCTCAAGATATGGTAAATCTATTGCAACTTTGAAGATAATGGGTTTTTTAAATACCTCTTTTAATCCCTTTGCAAGTTCACGGGTGAGAACGGTATCCTTACCAAAGTTGAGACCGCCTGCTTTGACATTCGGGCAGGATATGTTTACTTCTATTGCATCTATTTCTGTAAGGCCGTTGAGTCTTCTCGCTATTGTGATAAATTCTTCAATATTTGAACCGAGAATATTTACTATGTATGCAGTTTCTATCTTTTTTCTCTCAGGAAGTATTTCTGTGATAAATTTTTCGAGACCGGGGTTTTCGAGCCCTATTGAGTTTATGAGTCCTCCTTCTATTTCAAACAGACGATTTCCTCTGTTCCCTGTGCGTGGGTTAATTGATATACCTTTTGTGACTATTGCACCAAGTATTGAGGTGTCGTAAAACTGCATAAACTCATGTCCAAATCCAAAGGTTCCCGATGCTGTCATAACTGGATTCTTCAACTCAAGATTTGTAAGTCTTACTTTATATTCTTTCATTTGCAATAAAACTCCTCTGCATTGAATACTGGACCATCTTTGCACACGTGGTATATATGACCACCTACCGTTTCAACCGTGCATCCCAGACATACCCCTGTTCCACATGCCATTCTTGACTCCATACTTACATAGGTCTCAATACCATTTTTTAATGAAATCTCACATACCTTTTCCATCATTATTTCGGGTCCGCACACATAGCAGATTGGACTCTTCTCATGAAGATCGTCAAAGAGTAGATTTGTGTTTAAGTTCCTGAAGTATGTATTGATAGAGTCCTGAAAAAGACTTGTAATAAGACCTTTCTTACCTTTCTTTCCGTCTTCTGATGTAATATACATTTGCCTGCAGAGATTTTTAAGTCTCAATAGATGCATAAATTCATCTGAATTTTTTACTCCGTAAAATAGGTGAATGTCAAATCCCCTTTCAAACAACTTTAATGCAAGATAGAAGAGAGGGGCAATACCCCTTCCGCCTGCAACAAGTATAGCCGTTCTTTTTTTCTCGGGAATAGGGAAGCAGTTGCCAATTGGACCCCAGAGTGTTACTGCCTCTCCTTTTTTTAATCTCGATAGTTCATATGTGCCTTCACCTACCACATTAAATAGGAACTAAACCGCACCCTTCCTCAAGAGGCGAAAATAGTTGTGTACAGATATGGGTCTTGCTATAAGTCTGTTCTCAGTCTTTAACATAAAGAACTGACCTGGCTCCGGTACTGGCATTGTCTTATCATACGATACCACGAGAGAGACGAATCCAGCTCTGTGATGCTTGATGTGTGCTACTGACAATTTTTTAAAATTGATCATAATTTCAACTCCATTATTATAGCGTCTTCATCATTGTCTATATAATATTTTTCCCTGATATAGATCTGATGAAAATTGAATTTTTTATAAAACTCCTGTGCCCCCAGATTTGAGACCCTGACCTCAAGTGTGATTATCTGTTTACCTGTCTTTTGGGCATATTCG
>JBBISZ010000270.1:0-4033 GCA_037441045.1 Deltaproteobacteria bacterium
AGATAAATATCCTCTGCCAGGAGTATTCTGATTGAGAGGAGAGACTCTCAACATACTTTGTAATAACTGATGGGCTCAGGAAGTATAGAGTGGTAAAGACAACCAGTGTAGAACCAAGTATATATAAAATCGCTCTCCTTTTCAGGAACATGACCATTATTGAAGCAGCAAAGATTCCAGTAATAATGGGAGCCCTTACATATGAGAAGAGTACCGCATAGATCATAATAATTGCAGCAAGTATCAGCATTACCTTTTCTCGTATTGATATCTCGTGGAGAAAAAGTCTAATAATTGTATATATAAGAACAAATGTGGTAGTAAATGCAAATGTAGAATGCTTATTAAAATGTGCGGTTGCCAAAAATCTTATACCATCGGGCGCATGTCTTACCATATTGCCAAATAGATTCAGTCCGGTGTAATGTTGAACAATTGCATATATTGAGAGTACAACTGAGATAACAATTGAGATATTCAAAGCCTTTTCGACATATCTTAAATCAGAAAGACCTATTGCAAAAAACAGAACAGGATATGAAAGATAGACCCAGAAGGCAGAAAAATTAATTAGCGAGGTGATAAAATTCTGAGAAATAAAGACCGATACAATAGCATAAACAGGGATAATCATGATCTCCTTAAAGAGCGGCTGATTTATTGAAAAATCTCTGAATGAGATAAACCTAATCAATACAAATGTCAGGAGAAGAAAGAGTGAAATCTCAACTCCAACTATGGTTATACTCAGAGAAATAATAAATATTCCAAGAATCGTATGCAGATATCCTGATTTCATATTCTGCTATTTACAAATGAATAAATTTTCTGTCTGAATATTTCTGAAGAGAATCTTTCTGAATATTTTCTCAGTCCACCTGGATCAAATTTTTCTTCGTTTTTTATGAATTTTTCGACTGCTGTAATAAGTGCCTCCTCGCTTTGAACCTCAAAAAGTATACCGGTAGGTGTGTCCGAACTCTTAATATCAAGTACAATCTCTGACGCCCCACCCCTCTTGAATGCAATTACAGGTGTCCCGGATGCCAGCGCCTCAACCATTGTAATCCCAAAATCCTCCTCCGATGGATATATGAGAGCACGTGCCTTTGAGAGATACTCAACCACATCTGCATCACTTAAATATCCCGTAAATTCTATGTTTTTTGTGGCTATCTTCCTGAGTCTGCTATATTCCGGACCATCGCCTGCTACTATAAGCCTCTGTCCAAGATTTGAAAATGCTTTTATTGCAAGATCTGCCTTTTTGTATGGGACAAGTCTCGAAAGGAAGAGAAAATAATCATCCTTCTTTGCTGGATGAAATCTATCTATATCAACGGGCGGATAGATTACCTCTGAATCACGGTTATAATACTTTTTTATCCTTCTTTTTGTATATTCAGAGTTTGCAATAAAATGATCCACCCTGTTTGAGGTGGAGATGTCCCATAATCTAAGATAATTTAAGAGTGTATTGGAGATAATAAATTTAATACCTCTATCAAGCCCCTTTGTCTTTAAATATTCCAGCGACATATCCCAGAGATAACGGGCAGGCGTATGACAATAGCAGATATGTGTCTGATAGGGTTTTGGGATTACACCTTTTGCAGCAATATGGCTTGAGGAAAAAATTATATCAAACCCTGATACATCCATGCTCTCAATAGCAACAGGGAAGAATGGCAGCATCGCCCTGTATATCTTTTCTACCTTCTTAATCTTATTTAAAAAGCTTGGTCTGACTCTTTCTTTATCTATCCCAAGCATTTTAAGACTTTTGTCTCTAAAAAACAGTGTATACAACCTATAGTCAGGGAAGAGAGATATCAGCTCCTTCAAAACCTTTTCAGAGCCTCCTATATCAAGTATCCATTCATGAATAAGGGCAATACTCATAAGTAGTTGAATAATATTTCAGCTAACTCCAAATAGCAAATAAAAATTTGCTTTGAACTGCGTGATGTGTTAAAATAAAATAGTATTTTTAATGGAGGTGTTTGAGATGTTAAAACAGTTATCTAATTTATTTTTTGCTTTTTTGCTTATGGGGTTTCTGGTAGCATGCGGCAGTACAGTTACCGAGAGCTCTACAAATGGTGATACATCTCTATCAGACATCGCAATAAATGATGTGGTAAATGGTAAAGATGTAAATTCTAAAGATACTTTTATAGAAGACACACAGAACGAAGACTCACCAGTAATCACGGACACTATGAAGGACACAGTCGAGACCGATGGAGAACTCAAAGATAATGAAATAATAGAAGATGGATCTGTTGAGGATGTGGTTGTAGATTCGGGAGAAGAGGATGTATCCATTACCGATGCAGGTTCTGATGTTGGGCAGGATGGTGGTCAGACAGATGCAGGACTGGAATATTGTAAAGTCGGAGAAGTAAAAAATTATACCTGCCCAAACGGATCAGTAGTACCTGAATGTACATGTGAATATAAGGGATGTATGCCCAGGTGCGATGCAATAGGGACAAGGAGTGAAGGATGGTATGACTGTGATGGAAAATTAATAAGGTATGCCCAGTGCAAAGACTGTACAATTGTGTGTGACAAATATGGTACCAAATCCGAGGGCTGGTATTCAGATTGCGATGGGCTTATAATTTATGACCTATGTGCCCCGGAATGGAAGTGTGTACAAGATCCTGCAAGTTTATGTAAGACTTATTGTAATAACTCCTGCGATTGCCCCCAAGATGCACCGCTCTGCGTGAATGGTATTTGCGACAATCCTATACTCATCGGCTGTAATGGAGATAACAATCTCTGCCCCTGTGGACAGTACTGTTCTGGAAATATCTGTACAAATGGCACTGCGACCTGTATTAATAGTTGCGATTGCAAGACCAATCAGATCTGCATAAACAATACCTGCAAAGATAAGATAGGTACAGATTGTAGAAACGAACCCTGCCCGTGTGGACAACATTGTGTAGAGAATCAACTTGACTCATACTGTCAGAAGGGATGCGATTCAAACTGCGATTGTCCATCAGATAATCCTATATGCATAAACGGAATATGTGGAAAATTGCAGAGCCCAAACTGTGGAAATGACGATAGGAATTGTCCCTGTATGGAGGTCTGTGTAAACGGCAGCTGTCAGAAGGCAACGGATATATGTGACAGTTCCTGTGATTGCAAAGACCCATTAAAACCATCCTGCATAAATATGATATGCAGTAAGACACCTGATAATTGCATTGATGATACAGAATGCCCCTGTGGTCAGTCCTGCATTGAGTCAGTCTGCAAAGAGGTTACGAAATGCCTCTCAGCCTGCGATTGTAGTGAAAAAGAAATATGCAGAGACAACATCTGTACACCCAAATCCGACAATCGGTGCTTTAATAATAACGATTGCCCATGCAACTATCTATGCCAGAATTTCCAGTGTGTACTGGCTCAAAAATGTACATACTCCTGCGACTGTCCACCCATGCAGAACCCACCTCTGATATGCCGTAATAATCTCTGTCAGCCAAAAAATTCAAACAGGTGCGGTATAGATAATGACTGTCAATGTGGCAACTATTGCTCAAATAGTGGATTCTGTGTGCAGGGGTGTAATGATGGTTGTGACTGTCCAGAAGAGACACCATACTGTCTATCAAATAAATGTTCAGGAATTCCAATTCAGGATTGCAAACAGAATAGTGAATGCAAATGTGGGGAAACATGCAAAGATGGAAAGTGTATAGCACCATAACTAATTTTTATTAACAAAATCACAAAAGGCAGGATCAATTCCTGCCTTTTTTATTCTCAGGATGATAAATTTCCTGACTTTTCCCTATATTTTATATACTATATCTAAGGGCATTCAGAATGGTATCCTGTTCTTTAGTTAATGTGATTATCTTTGACCGATGAAATCATTTTATATGCTGGTTGCAATTTCTCAAAAAAAGATTATGTTGGTGATTATATTACTCAAATCTGGCTTTAATAATTTAGTCCATCAAAGAGTGCAAAATGTACTTTGCCAGATTCTTTACTCTTATTACCC
>JBBISZ010000271.1:0-4023 GCA_037441045.1 Deltaproteobacteria bacterium
CAGAAGATGGAGACTAAACTATCAGGAGGCAACGATAGGACCATTTACAGAACCTTATTTTGCATATTACTGGCTATTTGTTCCACAGAGCGGATATGGTGTGTCTTCTACTTATGATTATAATATGACTTTGAACAGCGTATCTCTTAGTATAAAAGCACCAGATAACACATGGAAGATATATGGACCTGGAAAATTGGTAAAAACAGATAACAATATTTTTAGTTTTGAACTTGATATCCCTATACCCCTTTATTCTCTCAGTTTTGCTGCAAGTAACTATTATAATGAATTTAATGCCGGTATTTCAAAATCGGGCGTAAATGTAAAGGGTGTTGCACTAAAATCCAATCTCACAAAGGCACAATCTGTATTCAATATAGCCCAAAAAGTTATTGACAGGATGGAGGAGATTATAGGCAAATATGACTTTGGAGATTTACTACAACTTGCCGATATTCCCGAATTTGGTGGAGGTATGGAGCATACAACAATAATCTGGATAGGCTCAGATATAATCAACTCTCAAACGCTGGATGCTCAATATGTTACTGCACATGAGGTAATTCATCACTGGTGGGGCGACAATCTTATGTTTTTGGACTGGCCACACTTCTGGCTTGCAGAAGGGTTTACAGAGTGGAGCACGATATATGAGGCAATCCCGCTTATTACAGATGAAAATACAGCAAAAAAAATACAGTATTACTGGCGTAGATATGCATCGGAGCAGTATGCACAGAATGGAGTACCTCTGAGATTTTCAGACTCAGACGATATGATGAGCTACTTCAACGAAATACTTGATCAGTTTTATAAATACGGTTCATCTGTGGTGGAGATGATCCTCAAGAGGGCAGAAAATAATTTTTCATTAAACAGATACAACCTTCTTTCAGAATGGTTTAATAGATATCATCACAAAAGTGCCACAACAGAGGACTTGCGGCAGTTTTTGATTGATTATACTGGTGATTATAATTTCTGGGAGACCTTTTTTAACGAATGGGTATATTCTACACCCTGTCCAGAGATTGTAGTCTCAGACTATATTTATTCAAACGGGAGCCTTTCTTTTAAGATAAAGAAGACATCTGGTAATCAGAATCTCAAAGACCTGAGCATCTATATATTTACTGCAAATAAAACCGTACAGAATACTGTTACTATATCAAATATTGGAGAGGAGAAGACAATCAGTGCTACACTTACAGAAACACCTGAATACATAGCAATAGACCCTGATTTTTATTATGTATTTAATCTTTCAAAAGAGAGATGGAATGGACCTACAGTTGATTTCAGTTATCCAGATTACAATCTGTCTCCAGCTCCTCTCAGGAGTGATATCTCAATATTTAAGATGAAGAAATTTCTGCATAATATATCCAGATAGCACTTAGATAAAATTTCCTGTAATAATATCCAGCATCATGGAGAATCTACAAATCCTATAACTTTATAAAACTCTACAAACTTTATAAACTCTATGAACTCTACAAACTATAATTTCTTATCCAGTAATTCTCTCAACTTTTTATTAAGGGTATTCGAGTCAAAAGGCTTCTGAATCAGATTTATAAAACCTCCAAGTATCTTGTGATAGGCAAGTGTCTGTTCTGTATATCCTGACATAAAGAGTATTTTGATGTCAGGAATTTTCATTACAATCTTCTCAGCCAGATCTATACCGCTCATCTCAGGCATTACAATGTCACTGAGTAATAAATCAATTCTCTCTTTTCCATCATCTACCAATTTAATGGCATCTGCAGGAGACGATGCAACAAGCACATTATATCCAGCATCTTTTAACATTTTCAAAGTTATATCTCTCACCAGAGCATCATCTTCTACAAGAAGAATTGTCTCATCACCACCACGCGCCTCAATAATAACAGTCTCATCACCCTTCTGCTCTTCTTCCAAAAACGACGGCAGGTAAATCTTAAATATTGTACCACGATTTACCTCACTATATACAAATATTTCACCCATATAACGCTTTACAAGACCATAGACAGTAGAAAGGCCGAGTCCTGTTCCTTTATCCTTATCTTTGGTAGTAAAAAACGGCTCAAAAATTCTTTTAAGTATTGAATCATCCATTCCTACTCCCGTATCAGTAATGCTTACAATTGAATAAGAACCTTTTTTAAGGGAGATTCTTTGCTGATTATAATCCTCTGTTACATTTATAATATCTGTATTAATGATTATCTTGCCTCCAGCAGGCATTGCATCCTTTGCATTAACTATGAGATTCATCAGAATCTGGTCAAAATGTCCAGGATCCATCAGTACGGGTTTTATGTTAGAGCTCTCTATAAATTCAATATCAATATTCTCACCGATAATCCTCTTAACCAATTTTATAATGTTTTTTATAGCCGTGTTGATATCAATTACACTCTTTTCAGATATATCTCTCCTGCTAAATGAAAGTAGTTGTCTCGTAAGATCAGAGGCGCGGATGCTGGCTTCTCTTATATTGTTTAGATACTCATATATCTTTGTTTCTTTTTCAACCTCCTTAATAGCAAAATCTACATAATTGAGTATTACAAATAATAGATTATTAAAATCGTGTGCAACACCACCAGCCAGTCTTCCAACTGATTCAAGCCTTTGAGCACTATACATCTGTTGTTCTATTAGCCTCTGTTCTGTAATGTCATCAAGGATCAGGAGAATGACATCCTCCTTATTCTCCTCTGATAAAATTGTTCCGCGGGCTCTAAATGTATGAATCATCTTTTTATTATCTGTGATATGAAAAATAAACTCCTGAGATTTTCCTTCTCTCATACTGGATATTGCCTTAATTACATCGTTTTTGTCTGAGGAGATGATTGTATCAAATATAGATCTACCTATCAGCATCTTATCATCGAAACCAAAATTCTTTATGAATGGGTTAATATACTTAATTTCATTATTACTTCCAAGTATTGAAACAATACTTTTGATATTCTCCATTAATTTTTCAATCAATCTTATAGATCTGCCATATTCATACTCTACCGCCGTACTATAAATAGAATATCCAAGATCATCCGAGATCTCTTTTATAAGCGATACATCTTCATCTGCAAATTCAACACCCTCATTAGCAATAATCATCATAAACCCAAAATATTTTAACCCATATGTAATTGGCAAAATCACATATTCACCCTCATTACAGACAGATTCAAAAAATTTACAATCACCACAATTTTTTGGATTTCCCTTACCTTTTATTAAAATCCTTGCTCCTCTTACTTTTTTTATGCATTCGGGAAAACTACCTGACTGTATCATTTTTCCTATTGCAAAGGTAATCCTGTTTTCACCCTGAATAGAAAAATGCTTAATCTTATTTTCCCTTTCAATTAGAATAAATGCCGCCTTGAATAGTCTTGATTCTCCAATTATACTTGTGGCTGAGTTTATAAGCCGCCCTATATCTTTTTCCCTGATGATGAGTTGATTTATGTCTTTGATACATTTAAGAAGTCTGTTTAATTTTACAATCCTTTTCTCTTTCTCCTTGACCTGGCTAATATCAGTTGAAAATATTATTAGACCATCTTCAAAAGGCTCAATTATTAATAAAAACCAGCCCTTCTTGCCATCGGGATATGTAAATTCATTTTCAATTTCATCTTTTGCTTTGTTTATTAGACAATCAGTAAGTCTCTTATAAAGTTCGGTTTTCTCAATTCCGTTATACACATCCACCATTCTTTTACCTATTAAATCTTCTCTTTTAAGCCCTGCCTGATTTACACATGCGTCATTCAGATACAAATATCTAAGTTCACCATCCAGAATCTGAATACCCTCTGAAATAGAGTTGAGATAATGAACTATTTTCTCATCTTTAATAAATAAGAATCTGCCATTCATCCTTATATCTCCATCTTTTTTATAAACTTTTTACATTATAAAAAATCGAGTTATAATTTCAAGATAAAAAAATAAACTGTGGTTTCAATTTTAAAATGTCACACTTAATTCCAGATTTAAAATGTCACATTT
>JBBISZ010000272.1:0-4015 GCA_037441045.1 Deltaproteobacteria bacterium
CCGTAGAATCTCGCATTATCTTCATCATAGATTGAACCAATCCATAACACAGCATATTCTCTGCCAATTTTTTTGTTGAGTTTTATACTAATTGCAAGGAAAACACCACTACACTCATCTGGATCGTATATATCAATCCAGTGAGATTTTACTTTTTTTAATGATTCCAGCGATTTAAACAATGTTTTGTAAAAAAGCAAAAATTTGTAAATAGCTACCTCTGACTGTTTGTTCATAACTTACCTCCTTTGAAGGTTAAAATTTAAATTTTGCCCATATCATAAAATAAAAAAAACAATTAAAAACCACATCGCTTGATATTTGATTCCTGCTGGCTCTTCTGCCTCTCCCTATTGATCTCTTCAATGAGTCCCTCTGTAGTCAATTCTTCACCGCTAAAGATCCTGAGTCCGAGTCTGAGCCATGCATTTCTGATATCTCCACCGTTGAACTCATTCTGACAAACCCTATCAATATCAATATTAGTTAAGAACTTACCAGGTATCAATAAGTTTATAAGCCTCTTTCTCATTTCAAAGTCAGGTGATTTAAATTCTATAAAGAAACTTATCCTCCTATTGATTGCCCTATCTCTTATCTCTGCGTAGTTGGTTGAAAGTATCAGGATACCATCAAATTGTTCCACCTGTTTTAAGAATGTATCTATCTGAGAAAATTCCCACCCTCTCTCCATTTTATCTCTGCTCATAATAAGAGATTCACATTCATCAATAAAGAGTATAGCATTTTTTGCCTTTGCAGTCTTAAAGTATCTTGAGATGTTCTTTTCTGTTACACCTATAAGTGGATTAATGAGTTTGCTCAGATTGAGTTCTATTATTGGGAGATCCAGTTCACCTGCTATAGCATAAGCGGTGAGTGTTTTACCTGTCCCCGGTGCACCATAAAACATAATCTTGATACCCTTTCCATAGGCAGGATGATTTCCATAAATATCTCTGTAAAATACCTCTTTATCTGCTGCCAGTTTTAATATTCTCCTTATCTCACTGAGTGTCTCGGATGGCAAAATTACATCCTTGAGATTCTCTTTGCATCTTCTTGTATCTATTGCAAAATTAATATCAAGCAGATCATCATCTTCTTCATCAATATTGGTTGTCACGAATTTCTTAATCTCTCTTATAGATTCGATCAGGTCTGTGTCATTAAGTGTATTTCTACCTTCATCCTCCATTCTTTTAATCGCGCTCTGAACCGCAAGTTCTATATGTTCAAGATAAAAGCCATTGGATTCAGATGTAAATTCTTCATGTCCTGATCCATTGTAGTATTTGATAGGAATTGTACTTATCCATATCTTCTTTCGTATATTCTCATCGGGGTGCGAAAATTCAAATGTCTCTATATCGTTTTTGATCAGGTCAAGTCCCAGAATTTTATAATTGATGAGAACGGGTGATGAGATAATTATCAGGTTTTTGCGTGCATTACTATTTTCTGATATTATTCGGTTTATATGCTTTAATTCCAAACTTTTTCTTATATGTATATGAACAATATTATTCACATATAGTATTATATCACTGAACTTTTTTTGAATTAGATTATCATCCATTGTAAAACTGAATATTTCATCATCATCGTCCACATCCTCCATTTTATCAAACTCAATTATGTCCATCTTTAATTCAGTTGAGATAGCCCTTATGAGCTTATTCAATTCTGCATTTCCAATCTTAAAAAAACACAGTACGGGGAATTTCTGGTTATTATTATGTTTCTCCTTTATCAGGTCTATTGTTTTTCTGATTTTATCACTCATTTCACTGCAAAAATAAGATTCAAGGACGTTTTCAAGCGGCATGTTTTGATATTGATGTTTCAATACCTTTATCTGTTTCTGTTGTTCGGGCTCATTTATAAACTGGAGATATTTCAAAAATGATGGGGTAAGTCCAACCTTCATATTTTCTAAAGATAGACAGATTGTATTTTTATCGGTGTAGGATGAGATAATCCTGCTTGCTCTGAGTTTTGAATTATTATTGAATATTACATCTCTCAATTCCTCCTGATTCAGGTTGAGTGCCTTTTGAAGGTTACTAATTTTCATTTTTTTTGTGGATGGCAGGTACGACTCCTCTTCATCATATTCCTCTTCTTCAATGTAATATTCATCTTTTTCCTCCGAATAATTGATAAGAAGGAACATAAATACCTTGAACTCCAGGGGATTGAGATTATACCTTAAGATGAGGTTGAGGATTGGGCTTTGTGAATCAACCTGTTGTCTGTTTGAAAGTAGAGAGAATATCTTCTCCTCATATTTTGACCTGATTTTGATAATCTTTTCTAAAGGTCCTTTTCTCTTTCTAAACCTTGATAAAATTTTAAGGTAGCGTTTGAAAAATTGGATCAGAGACTCATCGTTGTTGATGGTCTGGTTTAGAATTTTTGGCTTTTCTTTGAGATTATTAATCTGTTTCATATTGCACCTCCTTTTAGGGTTATCCCCTGTTTACACCTTTATAATAGCACAGCGAGTATGCACAAATCGTGTCCTTTTTAGAAATTAGGGGTATGGCAGATTTTATGGGTACTTGCAGGAAAAATTTTTAATGACCAGCCTCTACTGTCTTTCCTGTTTGGATAATTGTACATGGCACTGATTGGTGGGAAGGAGTAATAAAGTTCTAATTTTTGTCAATGATATCAATGCGTTAAATAAAAAGAGTGGTAATAAAACACCATAAAAAGTACCTGGCACCATAAGATGTACATAAGATGTATTACTGGCACTTTTGTCGTGGCGCTTTTGTTGTATAGTTTGAATGCTAACTGTCTTTTTTATATGAGTCTGTTTTTACTCTGTATCTCAAGGTGCATCTGTCCGTCTTTGAATATTCTTACTGCCCCCGATGTCTCGGATACTACTATTGCGATGCTCCTTGTCTCTTTTGTAATGGCTGCAGCTGCTGAATGCCTGGAGCCCAACCCAAGTGGAATCTTTATTTCGGATGTTGAGCTTTCCAGATATCTACCAGCAGAGATTACTACTCCGTCTTCCCTGATGATAAAAGCCCCATCCAGCATTGTAAATGCCCTGATTGACTGCCTGAACTCGGGATTGTAAATGTTCTTCTCCTCTTCCTTATACCCATGAAAAGGATTCATCACTATCTGCTTGGATCTACTCAATACATTATCCGTATCTCCGATGACAAAGAGTGTTCCAATATTTATACCTTCGTATCCCTGGAAACCTATCTGGACGGCAAGCTCTATCATAATTTCCATCAGTTGTGCTGGAATATTAGTATTTTTGAGGATAAAGTCGTATGATACATTTTCATCGATTCCCTCTCCCACGCTCCTGAAAATTACTGTATCTACCAGTTCATTCTGTTTTCGGGCTATTATGCAGAGCACCTTATGCCCGGTTTTTAAAAAGCCTGCAGTGATTGCGGATGCCATTGCAATTTTTATAAGCTCCTGTCTTGAAAAGACAAAAGGTGGAAGGGTGACACATTTATATCCTTTTATGGTTAGTGCATTTAATTTCTCAGATTGAGTTGAGGCAAGTATCAGTTTATCCTTTAGTCGTTTGAGTGAGTTCCTTTTAACAATTCCAAGATTTTCGGTGACATAGAGAATATAATTTACATTCTCCATCCTGCCGAGTTTAAGTGCCATTCTGAAAAATGTAGATTCAAACTTCTCCATATCACCCACTTATATTATCTTATATATTTGAATTCTGTCAAAAAAATTGATATTTTATCCACCATGCCTGTCAATAATCTCATACCTTCATACCTTCAGATATTAAGATGGCAGGGCACAAAGGACATCAGAACCGAACTTTTGATAAGAATAACCTCCAATTGCAATCTCAGATGCAAATACTGCTTTTCGCAGGAGAAATTTGGTTCTCCAGACGCAAATGAGATTATACAGAATCTCAAAATGCTAATGACAAAAGGTCTTATCAGTAAAGATGAGCAAATCTCAGTTAATATTACTGGCGGAGAGCCACTTGTGAGAAGGGATT
>JBBISZ010000273.1:0-4001 GCA_037441045.1 Deltaproteobacteria bacterium
GCAGAAAGTGGCGATCCTGTAGAGAGGCAAAAGGTTCCCCCAAATATATTGTTGCAAATGGAGATGAAGGCGATCCTGGTGCTTTTATGGATAGATCTATTATGGAGGGAAACCCTCATTCAATTATTGAGGGAATGATTATAGGTGGTTATGCTATAGGTTCCAATGAAGGTTTTATCTATGTCAGGGATGAATATCCTTTGGCAGTTAAGAGACTTGCAAAGGCTATAGAAGATGCAAGATCCATCGGGCTGCTGGGTAAGGATATTTTCGGTAGTGGTTTTGACTTTGATATTCACATCTTTAGAGGAGGGGGTGCGTTTGTCTGCGGAGAATCCACGGCACTTATGTCATCTCTTGAGGGCAAGATAGGAGAGCCCAGAGCAAAATATATACATACAGTTGAAAAGGGTCTATGGGATAAACCGAGTAATTTAAATAATGTCGAAACATGGGCGTGTGTTCCATTAATTATAAATAATGGATGGGAGTGGTTTGCAAACATAGGGACAAAAAATAGCACAGGTACAAAGGTATTTTCGCTCGTTGGTAAGGTCAATAATACAGGGCTTATAGAAGTCCCTATGGGTATTACACTAAGAAAGGTCATATTTGAATTAGGTGGAGGTATTCAGAAAGGGAGAAAGTTTAAGGCAGTTCAGACTGGCGGTCCCTCAGGCGGTTGTATTCCTGGTGACTATCTTGATACGCCGGTAGATTTTGACACTCTTACGGAACTGGGCTCAATGATGGGCTCCGGTGGAATGATTGTAATGGATGAGCGGAACTGTATGGTAGATGTAGCGAGATACTTCCTGCATTTTCTTGTTGAAGAGTCCTGTGGCAAGTGTGTCCCCTGTCGTGAGGGTGTCAGACGCATGTATGAGATACTTGAGAGAATATGCAACGGAGAGGGTAGAGAAGGGGATATTGAACATCTTGAGGAGCTTGGCAGGGCTATCAAACTTGGATCTCTCTGTGGACTCGGACAGTCTGCACCCAATCCAGTACTATCTACTATAAAGTATTTCAGAGAGGAATATGAAGAGCATATCAGACAGAAGAAATGCAGAGCCGGGGTTTGCAAAAATCTCATAACCATTCGTATTAATGAGAAGTGCAATGGTTGTATGGTCTGTGCCAGAAATTGCCCTGTTAGTTGTATATCAGGCGAAAAACAGAAGCCGCATGTAATAGATCAGAGCAGGTGTATCAAATGTCAGATCTGCTATGATGTATGCAGATTTGATGCTGTAACAATAGAATAAGGAGAAATTTAGATGGTTACTTTTAAGATAGATAATAAAGTAGTAGAAGCAAAAGAGGGAGAGTATCTTCTGGATGTGGCAAGGAGAAATGGGTTTGCTATACCGACGCTCTGCCATCACGAATCGCTCGGCTCAGATGGAAGATGCAGATTATGTGTGGTTGAGGTTAAGACAAAGTGGAGAAAGAGGATAGTAACCTCCTGTCTCTTCCCTGTATCAAAGGATATTGAAGAAGTCTATACTCAATCAGATGATGTAAAACTTGTGAGAAAGACAGTCCTTGAGCTTCTTCTCGCGAGATGTCCAGAGTCGGATATTTTAAAGAGTATTGGGAAACAGTATGGAGTAACAGAGGTAAGATATCCAGTAGATTCCGATAAAGGAAAATGTATTCTCTGTAATCTATGTGTAAGAACCTGCGAGAATATTGTAGGGGTAAGTGCTATAGGCGTTTCAGGCAAGGGACCCAATAAGAAGATAACCCCACCGTTTAATGAGGCATCTGAGGCTTGTATTGGTTGTGGTGCATGTGTGGCTGTCTGCCCGACAGGACATATATTTATGGAAGATAAGAATGGTATAAGACTGATATGGAAGAAGAGGTTTGAACTTGCAAAATGCCCGAAATGTGGAAGATACCACGCCCCTGTTGAGCAACTCCAGTTTATATCAAGAAAGACAAATGTCCCAATGGAGACACTCCTTGTCTGTACAAATTGTAGATAGTTTTTTAGAAAAAATGTATAATATTTCATACAACAGCCCTGAGTCTGAGTTTTATCGGCTTTAATAAATAGGGAAACAAAAGGAATAATAAGTTTAAAATACTGACGATATTTTTAAGTTATGGAGTGTCCGTTTCAGGTTTCGCATGATCAAAAAAATTCGCGGGACATTATAAAAGTTAATATATATTAGTTTTATCAGGTCTTATTTGCTGGACGAGATTTCTATTAACCATGTCTATGTGCTATTAAAATTAGACAGGATTATATGTAAGTGACAGATAAAATATTGAAGGCAAATCTGATTTGTTTTATAAAGATAGATTTTATGATTCCAGTTTACTCAGGACAGTAGTAAGGCATTACGTCTTTCCTCATAATTATGTCTATTCGAAATATATTTCATTTTCTTTATGCCTTCTTCTATTGTTTTCACATGCATTATCAATCTGATCTGTTAAGTGTTCTATATCATTAGATAGTCTCACAATTTCAATATTATTTTCTAGTCCCCTAAGTCCCTCTTTTATCATCCAGTTAACTGTGTTGAGTTTGAGAACTCTATTTAGTGGTATATCCATTTCACCATCCCGACCTCATTTTAAATTCTTATTCAAAAAATGATAATGGATGGCAGCCTTTATTTCAATTATTTTGAGGAAACAAACTATTTATAGAGAGATTATTTTTCAAGGAACGCCACAGTATAAATTTTGAGATGACTAATATTCTGATTTTGGGAAATGGGTTGAGACAGTTCTTCCGCAAAGTATTCCACCTATTGTCTGTTGTCCATTCTGAGCCTGCCAGTTTATCTGCACGGGGCAGGTCTCCTTGACATCCATGTTATGAAAACCTTTTCTCTTTAATGTCCCTTCAAAGTGTAGTTCATCAGAATTTATGTTTGTACTTTGATATGTTTCATTTTTTCCATGTGAACCTTTTATGGCAATATCTCCTGTAAGGGTTAGAGTGACAGATGATTGATCAGTTGGTACCCATTGAACCACGCATTCATCCATAGAGAAGATGAGATCATCAGAGTAGAGATCCACTTCCTGCGCATATGTAACTCGTCATGTGATTGAGACCTTCCCTCCCAAAGGGCAGAGTTTTTCTTTATAATTTACATAACCTATAGGGTTACCTGCGAGATTTTGATTTATATATATCTACAAGTCCGAATACAATCCCTCTCATTGTATCTTCATCTGCTTCCGATTGAGAATAATCATCATAACAATCGCACGAGAAGAGATTGATTATCAACAGGAGAAGGATCGACTTTTTACAAATCATCATACTTGCCTTAATAAATTATGAGAAAAACTTATTATAAAATATAGAATTTTGCAAATAAAATGTCATACTCATAAGACTTAATTATTCTTGACTTTGCAGCATTAGTAAAATATTCAAAATTGAGATAATGATTTTCAGGAGGTTTATAATATGAAATCATTGAAGGGAACGAGGACAGAGAAGAATCTACTTATCTCATTTGCAGGAGAGTCGCAGGCGAGAAATAGATATACTTATTACGCATCAGTAGCGAAGAAGGAGGGATATGAGCAGATAGCGGCTATCTTTCTGGATACTGCAGATAATGAAAAGGAGCACGCAAAGAGATTCTATAAATTTCTTGAAGGCGGAGAGGTGGAGATAACAGCCTCCTTCCCGGCAGGTAAAATCGGTACGACCGCCGAAAATCTCTTGCATGCAGCTGAGGGTGAAAATTATGAGCATACTAAGATGTATCCTGAGTTCGCAAAGATAGCAGAAGAGGAAGGTTTTAAAGAGGAGGGAGCTGTTTTTAGATTTGTCTCTGTGGCAGAGAAGGGGCACGAGGAGAGATATCGTGAATTGTTGAAAAGGGTGGAGACTGGCACAGTATTCAAGGCAGAAAAGCCAATTAAGTGGAGATGTCGCAACTGTGGTTATATTCACGAGGGAGATAGTGCCCCGTAGCAGTGTCCTGCGTGTGCTCATCCGAAATCATATTTTGAGA
>JBBISZ010000274.1:0-3956 GCA_037441045.1 Deltaproteobacteria bacterium
GGCAGCAACAGCAATATTCAATTTAAGCAAATATAATGTAATATCATTATCTAGCCCTATAGATGGGGGTAATATTATTTGCAACCCTGACTCAGCATATTATGGATCTAAAATAGTCTGTATTATAACACCTAACAATGGGTATATACTGCAAAAGATAAGTGGAACATGTACTGGAACAATAAGATATAATTTATATACAATAGAATCATATACATCAGATTGTACAATAATTGCCAATTTTAACTCCAACAAAAATCTTTACATTATCAAAGATGGAAACGGATATGGTAAAATAAATAGTAATATTCAAGGAATAGATTGTGGTATGGACTGCGGTGAAAAAATTCCACCTGATTCAAAAATTATTTTGACAGATATATCAGAGAATAATTCTATATTTGTAGGATGGGATGGGGATTGCTCTGAATGCAGATCAAACACAGAATGTCAGATTACAATGAATAAAGATAAAATATGTATCGCCAGATTTAATCTTATTATGACTGATGCAGGACATGAAGATAATTTCTCAAGAGATATAATTTCAATTGATATTTACAATTATGATGTTAACCAATTATCTGAAAACAAGATGGAGGTTGTTACTACAATCTAATTGAATATCAGTAAATTTAAAGCGTATTTTTTATAAAATTAGTTCTAATACTTTTTTATTTCACTCTTGTCTGGCTCTGCTCTCTCATGAACTGCTGGAGGTAATAGAGGCCACCTGCACCTTTTGCTGTTGAGGAGCTTGCCTTCCACCCACCAAAAGGCTGTCCATTTACCATTGCACCGGTTGAACCTCCAACTGTCCTATTACAGTATGTAACTCCCGCCTCAATATGGTCAAAGAAGTATTCTCTCTCCTTGATATTTTCTGTAAATATACCAGCAGTAAGCCCATACTCAGTATCATTTGCCACTTTTATTGCCTCTTCCAGATTTTTTACTGTAATCACTGCCACTATTGGCAGGAAGAGCTCTGTCTTTATTATTTCGTGATCCAGAGGTAGTCCATCCACTATTGTGGGTTCGACAAAGAAACCGTCTGCAAGTTCGCCACTCTCGAAACGATTGCCACCAATAAGTACCTTTCCATCTCTCTTTGCCATCTCAGCATATTTCGCAAAGTCATCATAAGCCTTTTGATTAATAACAGGCCCCATAAAGATCTCTCTTCTGGTAGGATCGCCTACAGTCACTCTCTCCCTGATCCATTCAATAAGACCCGTAATGAACTTATCCTTAATATCTTCAAAGACTATCAACCTTGAACAGGCAGAGCATTTCTGCCCATCAAACCCGAATGCGGATCTGGCTACACCTTCTATGGCTTTTTTAAGATTTGCCTTTGATGTTACGATTATTGGATTCTTTCCACCCATCTCAGTTATACAGGGCTTTACAACATCAGATGTCATTTTGGCAAAAATTCTCTTCCCCACAGGTCTTGATCCGGTAAAAACAACTCCTGCAATATCTGGATTTGAGATCAACTCCTCACCTACAGTAGAGCCAGAACCAACTACAAGATTCATTACCCCATCTGGCAACCCCGCCTCTTTCATTATCTCGTAAAATTTGATCGCCATCAGAGGTGTATCGCTTGCCGGTTTTAAGACCATTGTATTTCCAGTTATCATAGCGCCTGTGCTCATACCTGTTGTAATAGCAAGAGGAAAATTAAATGGGGATATAACAGCCCAGACACCATACGGTTTTAAAACACTCACACAATCCTCATTCGGGAAAGGTTTTCCCATCTTAAATGTAAATCCTTTGTTTTTTAATATCAGATACGAATAAAAGTTTAAGAAATCTATTGCCTCATCCACATCCGCAATTGCCTCATATCTGTTCTTCCCGTTGTCAAATGTCATAAGTGCAGCAAGTTCATATTTTTTTGCGGACATTATTTTGGCAGCCTTCTGGAATATCTTTACTCTCTTCTGAGATGGCATCCTTGACCATTCATAGAATTTTGCCCTTGCTGCTGCTATGGCATCCTTTGCATCCTGGATAGTACCTTTCTGGCAATATCCGATGATCATGTTTTTATTGATAGGTGTTATTACCACATATTCGCCCTCAGATGAAAACACCTTCTTCCCATTTATATAATTTGGATAATGCACATCAAACTCTTTTTTAACCTTTTCTACAGCCTCGTCATACTTCTTATGAAAAAGTTCCACTTGTTTCTTTCTTGTTATCTCAAAAAAGGTTCTTTCATTCTTAAAAGCCATAACAATCCTCCTCTTGGTTATTCATTAAACCCTGCAATAATTGACAATGCAATAGAATTAATCTTCAATTGAGCATCATCTGTACGACTATTGATTAATATCGGGACAGTGGCACCTTTGATTACATGCCCTATCTGTCTCTTCATATAAAAAACAAAGACCTTGGCCACCATATTCCCCGCCTCAAATGTAGGCATCAACATAATATCCACATCACCTGCTATCTCCGATTTTATCCCTTTCATTTCGGCACACCATTTGAGAGCCGCCACATCAAGTGCGAGAGGTCCTTCAACAATACAATCTTTTATCTCGCCGTTTTTATACATATCAACAAGGAGCTTAGCATCCCATGTGGACTGAATCTTCTCGTTTGGCTTTTCTGTAGCGCTCATAACTGCCACTTTTGGAATCTTATAGCCGAGCCTGTGATACACCTCAACTGCATTTAACAGAATCTGTTTTTTCTGTTCCAGATTTGGGGCTGGGGTAATACCTCCGTCCGTAATTGCCACAAGTTTGCCACCCTTATCATCCCAGAGTGGGTCTTCAAATATAAAAACATCTGATAATAATCTGTCAGTTCTGAGCCCGTCACTCTTATCCAGAGCCGCCTTCAACAGCATAGCGGTATCAAGGTGCCCCTTCAATAATATATCCGCCTTTTTCTCCCTACACAGCCTTACTGCAATCTTTGCTGCCTCAGAGTAATCCTTACAATCTATAATTTCAAATTCGCTCTCATTGGAGCCTTTGCTTTTAAGTAAATCTACTATTTTTGTTCTATCTCCTATTAGAATAGATTCTGCAATTCTATCTTTTTTTGCATCAAGTGCAGCCTCAACAGAGGTCTCATCATCAGCAGCAGGGAGAGCCACATGGAACTTTCTGTTATATTCCTTTACCTTCTTTCTTATTTCAGAAAAACTCCTTAGCATTGTAAATTACCTCCCAAAACTTATTTATTAAATTGTATAGCCTCTTTCCCCCTCTTGAAAGCCTCTTTGTTTATATCAACAAATTTTGCCTTTACCTTCTTTTGAATTGCAGCAATCCACTCCTCATCCGAAAATGGCATAAGTTGAGATATAACCCCAAGCAGGATAACATTTACTACATTTGGAACCTTAAGTTCAATGGCGATCTTTAAGGCATCTAGTTCATAAACTCTCTTTGTATATTTACCAATCACTTCAGCAGGATTCTCGGGATATGGCACCTTTCCAAAAATGGCAGTGAGTGGAAAATTCTTGGCTGTGTTGACTATTGCATAGCCATCATCTTTGAGAAAATCAATATATCGTATAGCCTCCAGCGGTTCAAATGAACAAAGAATATCAGCCGTCTTCTTTTCTACAATTGGAGATAAAACCTTATCCCCAAACTTTACATAGCTTATAACTGAACCACCCCTCTGAGCCATTCCGTGAACCTCTGCCTTCTTGACATCTGATCCATGAATGAGAGCAGCCTCAGAAAGAAGGTCGCTTGCAAGAATTACTCCCTGACCACCCACACCAGCAAAAACAATAGACATATTTTTATTATTCATAAATTCCTCCTATTCTGTTTTGACAATTGCATCCATTCTACAGACCTGTGCACAAATATCACAACCAATACAGAGTATCGAATCTATAACGGCTTTACCATCTTTATCTTTGTAAATAGCAGGACAACCTATCTTAAAGCAGAGTCCACAGG
>JBBISZ010000275.1:0-3955 GCA_037441045.1 Deltaproteobacteria bacterium
ATATTGTTTTATAAGGATAAATTTTATGACTTAGGATTATTTTGGACAGCAGTGTGTAAAAAGAGATGTTAAAAAGGCTATTCCTAATGGCAAGAGAGACGCTTCTACAGAACAGGGTAAGGGGCTCCATTTTTCCTGCCATATTTCACAGTTTCATCTTTTATTCTTTCGCAATTCTGATAATTACAACTGCAATTAGTGCCCTTGATTATGATTTTAATACGAGTTTTTTCAATTGAGATGTATATGTATTCTTTACCATCCTTTCTGAACTTGCAGAGGTATTTATATTAATCAGTGTACTGATGGCTGCCTACAGAAGATACATCAAGAAGCCAGAGACAATAGAGACAAAAGCACAGGATACTATTGCACTTCTATTAATAGCCTTCATAATTATTACAGGCTTCCTTGTTGAGGGGCTCAGAATCGCCACCGCTGGCGACAGCTGGGCATTCCTTTCTTTTGTAGGCCTTGCTACCTCAAAGATTTTTTCAGGAATATCTGAGGAGACAACTACTTTTCTTCATAAATTCTTCTGGTGGTTTCATACGGCCCTTGCAATGGGATGGATTGCCACGATTCCATATACAAAATTTTTCCATATCCTCACTCTTCCAGCCAATATCTTCTTTTCAAAACTAAACCCCAGAGGAGAACTCAAACGAATAGATATTGAGGCATTGATGTCGGCTGACGATTTCAATGAGGAGAACTTCAAGATCGGCGTAGAAAAGGCTACAGACTTCACATGGAAACAACGACTCGATTTTGATGCATGTATATCCTGCGGCAGGTGTGAAGAGGTCTGCCCCGCCTTTGTTGAACATGTGGACGATATGATAGAACTCAGGAGAAACGAAGTAATTATGAAAGGGCGTATGCCTTCTGAGGCTGCACGCACGTTAAAAAGGCTTGAGAGTATCGGAAATCCTTTTGCACCTCAGTCTGATAGAGTAAACTGGATAGAACAGCTCAATGTAAGAATAGTAAATCCCGCAGAGGAGGTAGATGTTCTTTACTGGATTGGTTGCTGCACGACCTTTGACCCAACCAAACAAAAATTGCAACAGATCTATCAAAGATTCTCAAGAAATGTCAGATTGATTTTGGTGTTCTGGGAGAAGATGAGAAATACTGTGGAGACCCGGCAAGACTTATGGGACAGGAGCAGCTCTTTCAGGATCTGGCAAAACAGCAGATTGAACTCATAAAATCTCGAAAATTCAAAATACTCCTCACCAACTGTCCACACTGCTATAATGTATTAAAACATGAATATAGACAATTTGGTGCGGATTTTAATGTCGTTCATCACAGCGAATTTTTGCATGAGATGATATCCTTTAAAAAGTTAATTCCGTTAATTGGTGAAAAGGGCAAATATGCCTATCACGATCCCTGCTATCTTGGTAGATATCAGAAGATTTATGATTCCCCAAGAGAGGTTATAAAATCAATCCCCGGAGCGGAAATTGTAGAGATGAAGAACCATAGAGAAAAATCTCTATGCTGTGGTGGCGGTGGTGGCCATTTCTGGATGGATATCAAAAAGGGTGAAAGGATCAACAACCTCAGAGTTGCGCAGGCAAAGGATGCAGGAGCGGATACAATAATTACCTCCTGTGCTTACTGCCAGCAGATGCTGGACGATTCTGTAAAGGTTCTCAATATGGATGAAGACATCAGAGTTGTTGATATTGCCACTCTTGTTTTGAGAAGTCTCGGAGAAAATTGATCTGGTGCGTCAACACCATACGGGGTGCCATACCTTTTCTGGGTTCAGTATGGCGCCCTTTTTTTATTTGAATTAAAATGAAAAATCCTGCATAAAGCGTATTGAGGAAGATAGTCTTATGAAAAAAAATCTGATACAGGAATATAAAGACATTATCACTATTGATATGCATTCTCATTTCCTCATCAACGCCTTTCTTTTAAAAAAGAGCTTCTTCAAAAGAGAAAATCCAACACTCTTCTGGAATCCGTTTAAAAACATGTACGATTTTTACAGAGCGAAGGAGGGAGGAGTAGGCGGTATTACATTTAATATTTATGTGCCTTATTTCCCGAAGAGGCTGGGAGGCAGGATGGGTGGAGTAAGACAGTTTATCCAGACATATAATAAAATCATTCAGGAATCGAAAGGAGAACTTATACACTGTGTTACATCAGAAGAGGTACATAATACGATTATTAACGGGAAGATGGCAGCCATACTTGCAATAGAAGGGGGAAATGTCATAGAAGACAACACTGACAACCTCCTTGAATTAAAAAGTTTTGGTGTCAGGATGATTACTCTTGTTCATTTTCTCACAACACATATAGGAGATGCTGCATCTGGAAAAATTGTCCATAATGGACTCTCGCAATTTGGCAAACAAATGGTAAAAAAGATGCAAAAATTGGGTATAATTGTGGATCTTGCACACGCAACAGATAAAACCTTCTTTGATACTATAAACATCACTCAAGCTCCCATAGTATCTTCCCACACAGGAGTTAGAGCGCTCAAGCCAGATAATCAGAGAGGATTATCTGATGACCAGCTCAAAGCCATACGAGATACAAATGGTCTTGCAGGAATAATTCTCTTTCCGTGGTACTTAAAAAAGATGAAAATCTTCTGTTTTATTGATCTTGTCATTGATCATATCTGTTATGTAGCCGAAAAAATAGGTGTAGATTATGTCGGGATTGGCTCTGATATGGACTCTAACATCTGGTTACCTCTTGATTTTAAGGATGCATCTTACTTCCCCATCATTTCATACAAACTTGATAAGAGGGGATTTACAAGAGAAGAAATAAAGAAAATTATGGCTCTAAACTATCTTCGTATCCTCAGATTTACAGATGCCAGATTTACTTCTTCTCAAAAAGTGGCACAATCTTAATTATAACTCCATCATCCCGTGCAATAGTATATGTAATTTTTTGGTCTTCTATCTTTATATCCTCTGTCTCAAGAAATTCTGCATTGTCCCAATCATACAAAAATGCCTTTTCAATTGTAAAAGGAAAGTCCAGATCAAAAGTCGTCTCCCTTGCCCCGGGATTTGACGCTATCACATAAATACTCTTTGTCTTATCATACCATTTTACAAGAACATGTGCCCTGCCCTTACCATCATAACCAGCCTCCCCAAGAAATGTTGTATCATATCCCAGATCCATCTCTTTAGAAATTAGTGCACCTTCATAAACCTCTTTGTTTGAAAGTGCTCTGAAGAATGACCTTACGATCTCTGCCGTCTCTTCTCTGTTATAAAAATAACCAAAAAATATTAACCCTGTCCCCCCTGCAGCAATTGTTGAGGTTATCTCCTTTCTCAAGTATGCCCTTGTTGGAAACTTTCCTGCTGCCCATAGACCGCTTTTACCATCAAAGCAGATAGATCTACCGATATCATCATTAAAGGCGTGTCCCTGCATCCATGCCCAGACTACAGTTCCAGATTCTGGATCTGCCGCCTTCTCTCCCATAGACCTCTGCCTCGCTGAAAATATCATATCCCACGCCGCGCTGAAATAGCTCCGATGGTCAGGGTCGTCAACACCCAGCCAGTAATCATAATTCTCCCCCTTCTTCCCCTTCTGTCCTGTAATTGGATTCAATTCTTCATCAAACCTATTCTCCACATATGTATAACTATCCCCTATCATCATTGTGGTGGACTGAGCAAATGCGTCTGCCTGTTCAGGCGATGTCATCTCACCTTTGCCATCCCCCGTTCCCTTAATTCTCCAGGTAGGATGCCATGCAAACCACGGCATCTCTTCATAAGAAGGCATCTTCGGCTGTTGTTCTTTTGAGTATTGCTCAATACGCAACTTAAATTTTCTAAATTTCTCTCTTAAATTCTCAATTGCCTCCTGACGGTTAGAGTCCATATCTGCCTTTTTTTTTTAATTATAATTATTCGTTATAGATCTACACTCTTTCTCCTTT
>JBBISZ010000276.1:0-3916 GCA_037441045.1 Deltaproteobacteria bacterium
CTTATGAAGAAATTGAAAATAAAGCAAAGGATTTTTCAGAAAAACTTATTATTTGTCAGAAGATAGTAATGTAAGATTTGATTATTGAATACGGGTGTCAGATTTAAATTCTGACACCTGACCTTTATGCATATATTTGTTTAATAAAAATAACCATTAAATTATAAAAAGCACAACAAGAAGGATGTAATTCATAGTGAATACAAATATAAAATTTGGACTTTTTACCCTTTAATTAGCAATAATCAATAATAAATTAAAGTTTGACAATGCATCTTTTGGTGGTAGATTGAGCCCTACCTTTTTAAGATAATCAACAAAAGCAGAGATTATGAAGAAGGTTTTTTCAGTTATCGCTATTTTAGTCATCTCTTTACTTTTTGCCACTGGTTGCAAAAAAGAGGAGGCAAAGGTTGAAAAGCCTGTACCTGCCATTCAGACACAGGAGAAGGCACAGACAGCAGAAGGAACAGTCAACGCAGAAGAGAACTGTGGCAAGGCTTATGACTTTATGAAAGCATTCGTGGATCAGATAGAACAACAGATGGCAAAACAGGGCAAGCAGATCCCAAATAAGAAGGAGTTCCCTCCAAAGGATAAATTCATAAAAGCCTGCAAAGAGCTTCCAAAAGAGATTATCATATGTCTGGACATGGAATATTCTATGAAACATCAGCAGGAGTGTCAGGAAGCGAAAAAAAATGCCGACCCCGAAAAGATGAAGAAATTTGAAGAGATGTTAAAATAAGATCACTCCTCCCCCACTTCATCAGAATGAGAGACCCTGTCTCTTCCGAGCCGTTTGGAGCGATATAGAGCCGAATCTGCCAGTTTGAGTAGATCAAGTTCCGATGAATGAGGCTTATCAGGTCTATATGTAGCTACACCAAAACTGCCACTTACAATTCTGTATTTGTGCGGAAGATTCTCTCTGAAAGTGCTTATCCTTATTCTGTCTGCAAGGGCCACTGCCTCAGTCTTATTCGCCTCAGGAAGCAATATAACAAATTCATCACCTCCAAACCTTGCAACAACATCAGTACTTCTTATCGCACTCTTTAGTTTTTGAGAGATAAATCTCAAAAGTTCATCACCTTCTTCATGCCCAAATGTATCATTTACCTCCTTAAACCTATCCAGATCCAGAATTATCACAGAGAAGGCTTTATTGTATCTCGTCGATCTCAAAAACTCCTCTTTGAGTTTGAGCATCAAATATCTTCTATTGAACAATCCTGTAAGTGGATCCGTAATGGCGAGCTCCTCAAGCTCTTTTTTTGCCTTTTCAATCTCCGTGATAAGCCGTTTTCTCTCTCTTATATCCTTGGAAACAAGAACATACCCTACCGTTTCTCCGCTCTCATCCTTGAGTGTTGATATAGAGGTATCAGTCACAATAACATTTCTATCTTTGTTGATAAATTCCATCTCCACCTTTGTAGAACCTTCATTTTCAAGAGCCTGCAAGAGATCATTTGTAAAATAATCCTTATATAAAAATTTAGAAATACTATTCTTCACAAGCTCCTGTGTTGAAAAACCAAGAAGAGAGATTGTAGCCGGATTTATCAGACTTATATTGAGTTCTTTATCAAGGACTATCAGGACATCCCCCATCGTATTGATTATAGTACTTGCCGCATATTCAAAGGTTATATTTAAAAGCCTGTATCTATACATTGCATAACCGATTAGGGCTGCATTAACAGTAGTAAGTGTAAGTGCCAGTTCAAAGACATGAATGCCCATCGCAGGCATAATCATATTTGTAATTACACCTCCCAGGAGTGGGACTGAGACCCCCAAGAGCAGGAAGTATGTCTTTATCTTCTCAAGCCGGGAGATATTCTTCCTTCCATACATAAAAAGGAGAACAAGCCCCCATAAAAAAGTAATTATAAAAAATGGCGTAAATCCCGCCTTGTAAAGAACTCCTGGTATGTGTGAGTAGCCCCACTCCTCCTTAACCATATCAGTAAGCATCAGGTTTGAACTTATTGTCACTATAGCAAATGCCATGCTTATAACAAAGAGCACAGGTACAACAATCTTTCTTAGAATCTCATTCTGAGCCTTTGTAAACTCAACTACAAAATTAAAATATACAGCAGGGAGGAATGTCCAACCAAAGGCACTCCATTTATAAAATATACCTGATAGATGCTCAGAATCCGCTGTTATTTGCAATATTTTAAATACAGACCAGTATGCCACACAGATTGTAAATATTGAATAGAGGCGATTTACCTTATTTTTACTATCAACTGAGAGGATTACTGTTGAGAGAATAAGATTGGCAACAAGGCTTATAAATGTAAGAACAATATGAAGATAATAAATCACTTATTCAACCTAAAAAATATTGATTCCGATATAGATATTTATCACAAAATCAAAAAAAATAAAACCACATTATTTACCTCTAACCAAAATACATTGTTAGAAAAAAATTTTCATATATTCTAATAATCCATCAGTTAGAAAGATGAATCAATTTTCTAACCTGCAATATGCACCTCTAATATTTTCAATAAACTGAAACATCTTATGATAATGAGTTCCCTTCCAGTAAATGCTATTACATCTTATACAAACGGAAAATGAGTCCTGAGTAGAAAATACATATTCTGGAACTTTAGTTCTTACAGAGTCCTTTTCCACTGGTACAAGTATGGTATTACACCTTAAACATCTCCTTAATACATCAGGATTTTCAGGTGATATTCTATGCCTCTCTACTACCTCCAAGAGCTGGTATTCCGGAAAATTGCTATTTATAAACTGAAACTGCGGGGGATCTCTTCTTCTCAAAATCTCAGTATTTCTGGTAAGAAATAACCTTCCTGACTCTCTTGCAAGTTCCAATTTGTGACCGAAATCATTACTATCAACATACTCAGTATCTACCCCAAGAATTCTCAAATATTTTGTAAGTTTTCCAAGCATTGAATCGCACAGAATCCGCATCTTACTTCTTAAATTCTTTTATGCTCAGATTGTCATAGTAGGCATCACTTACCCAGTTTGAAAATGCAAATCTATCGTGTTTTCTGCCAGAAAGGGGCTCTCTGTCTACTCTCTCCATATATAACTTATCATCAAGATACCATTCAATCTTGCCGTTGTATCTAATAATCTTAAAGTGATGCTTTTTGTCTGGATCGCACTCTGCAGGTCTCTTCTCAACCCTCGTCTTCTCATGCTCGTCCAGCCTTGCAATAGTGGATATCTGATTCTTCCATCCGCCCAGAATAATTATATAGCCGCTTGCATGAATTCTCCCATCTCCAAAGATCTCACACTTGAGATCACAATATTTTGTCTTATCAGTCCATGCATCAAATTCTATTACCACATTTTCAGGTAGTTTCAATTTGAGCCATAAAGGTACATTTCTGGAGTTTGAACTGTGAAGCGCCCCATTCTTTATCTCCCAGTCTGATTTATCCATTGAATACCAGTTTTCACCGATATTATCTCGTTCAAAATCATCAGAAAATGGTACGCTTACAGTCACAGGCGGTGAACAGGAAATAAGAATAAGAGAAAAAACCAGTAAAAACTCTCTCACAGAACCACCTCCTCTTTTATTTCATAATCATCACCCTTTTTTTTAACTCTTGCAGCGATTGTAAAAATATCATGAGGGAATAATAATATTGAATCATTGAGGGTTGCATATTCCAGAAGTGCACTCTTCTCTTCAATTGCCAGAAGAGGATTAAGGTCATACGCCATTATATAAGGCAATCTTATGTGTCTTGCTGTAGGAATAAGGTCTGCAGTAAAGATAAAACTATGCTCTCCTGTCTCAATATATACAGTCTGCATTCCTGGCGAATGTCCATAGACAGGTTTTATCGTTATCCCATCCATTAATCTGTTTTCACCCTCCAGCACAGCAGATCTTTTATAC
>JBBISZ010000277.1:0-3912 GCA_037441045.1 Deltaproteobacteria bacterium
ATGTTGGTGTCTGGCCTTTACCTCAGGGAGAGGAGATTGATCAGATACCAAAAGATGAAAATGGTAAGCCACTTATGAAGAAGGCGGCTGGACCTGTAGGTCCCGGAGGTTTAACTGCGTCAGTAGCAGACAAAGATTCTTTATCCGATATCAAGAGGATAATGAGAGAGCTCGGAAGAACATGGCAATATATTGTAAAAGATATTTTTGTCCCCAATAAGAAGCTGGATACAAATGGTATAGGGCGTGAATCCAGAAGAATGGCAGAATACCTCAAGAAGGAACAGGCGGGCATTACCAGGGATAAAGATGCCCAATTTTCTCAATTTATAACAGACCTGATTGTTGGCTTTGAATCCATAGCAGGTGCAGCGGATTCCAAGGATGAAAAGGCAGTGATTGAGGCGATCAAGAAAGTAAATTACAATGTAATTCTCAGAGGACATCTAAAATACAGATTTGCAAACCCTGACATAGAAAAATTTAAGACCAGGTAAATATGGTTAAGGTTATTTCATATATATTTTACCCTTCATCCTGGGATTATTAGGAGGTTTTTATGAGAAGTATTTATATTTTTGCACTTATTTCGATTGTTCTGGTATCAACTGTATATGCAGCTCAAAAAGGGAAAAAAGGCGAGAGCAAATCTCATGAAGCACCAGCTCAGGAGATAGTTAAGAGCTCAGCCGCTGCCTATGGAGATATTATGGCAGGGGAGAAGAGATACAGGCTTGACTGTTTTGCATGCCATGGAGTAAATGGGAATGGTGATGGTTATGCAGCCTCAAATTTTAATCCTCCACCTACCAATTTCAGAGATCCCAGAGTAATGAATATGAAAGAAAATAGCAAACTATTCAACGTTATAAAGGATGGTGGAAGCAAGGTATTAGGTAGAGAATCTTTTATGCCTGCCTTTGGAAAAGGGTACAATGATCTTGATATCTGGGACATAGTCGCCTATCTTCGATCTTTGCATATAAAGATAGATAATTTCTTCCCGAATGCCGCTTATTATATTGCAAAGGAGTACAGGATCGCCAGTCTGGGTAAAGAAAGGATTGAGAAGGTTATAAAGGAGAAGATCCCAGTGAATGAAGAGACTGTAACTGTATATACAATTTTCAGAGCAGATAAGACACATATAGGTGGGGCGGAGTATATACCGCAGGACCCAAATAAGATGGATGTATTAAAAAAACCGTTAAAACTTGGATATCTGGTATTTTTCAATATAAAATCCCTTGGAGACATTCAGGCGGGAATTGCCTTTGATCCCTCTGGAAAAATAATAAAAATTCTCCCCTCAGATATCTCACAGATGGGCTCTGTTGCAAAATATTTTTCACCTTTTTCGGGGCAGGGCAAGAGAGGGAAATATGAAGTCTTTAAACTTAAAGGGGTACCGGATAAAATACTCCTGGAGATTTACAAGGACTATCTGATAGCGCTTGAGGCATCATTCGTTTATGAAAAAGAGGAGAAAGACAGGACATGGATGGAGGAGGATTAAAAGGTTTTAAGGCAGGATTTGCAAAGGAAGATATAACACCTTATGGAAGATCGATATGTATGGGGGGATTTGGGTTTAACCGAAAATCCACCGGTGTATTACATCCGATATATGCAAGAGCTGTTTATATAACTGACGGGAATAATTATGTTCTTTTAATCTCCTGTGATGTAGTCGGACTATTTAATGAGTTTGTAAATCAGGTGCGCAATGAACTTAAGAGAGAGTTTGATAACACTTCACACATTATTATCTGTTCTACACACAACCATGAAGGTCCTGATACTATGGGATACTGGGGGCGTGCAATAATGAATATCCCGGTAGTAAGTGGAGTTGATCAGGATTATATGAATATTTTAAAGGATAAGATCAAACGAGCAGCCATTCGCAGCAGGGAGAATATAGAGGAGATTAGTATAGAGGCTGGCTATGTGAATATACCAACCTATCTGACAGAAAATATCAGGAAATATGGTTATAAGGATGATAGACTTAATTTTCTTAAATTTCTCAACGATAATGGAAATGTACTTGGCTTTCTTGTAAATTTTGGTTGTCATCCGGAAGGTCTCTGGGCATCAAATACACTTATAAGTGCTGATTATCCTGGTATACTTTTGAAATATCTCGAGGAACATACGGGTGCAGAAGGTGTCTTCTTTTCAGGTGCGCTCGGAGGAATGGTTACACCAAACATTGAAGAGGATGCAATATTTGCAGACAGGCTTAAATATACAGTGACACTTGGAGAGAAGCTCGGAAGTCTGATTCTAAACCAGAAGGATCTGAGGAAAATAGAGTTTGCCCCTCTGGTGCACATAAACCATTCATTCAGATTGCAAATAGATAATCCCAAATTTTTGGTATTGAAAAAGCTCGGGATATTCAGGCGGGAGATAGTCTCAAACCTGATTTCAACCGAAATAAATTTTATTAAACTCGGCGATGTAGTATTTTTTGGGGCACCGGGTGAATTATTGCCATCTATGGGATTTAAGATTCGTGCGAGACTGGCACCATTTAGAGATGTTTTTATTATTTCTCTATGTTGTGATGAACTTGGTTATATACCATCACCCGAGGAGTTTAATGACAAAGGACTCTATGAATACGAAATTTCCATGTCAGCGGGGAAGTCACTCTCGCTCGAAATCCTGAAAAGCGTCTATTACTCAGCCTCTGTAATAACATAATCTTACCTTTCCAGATCTAATAAACAATAACATAAAGCTCGAAGTAAAACCCCAATTGATAATAATCCTTCGCTAAAGATTTTAAAGTTTTTCTTTATAGAATCACTCCTTCTCTGAATTATACCAAATACAATTATAAAAAAACATAAGAACTTTCTACCTATACGAAATATAATGAGAAGTAAAGTAAAGAAGAAGCCATTAATGGCAGGTAAGCATGATATCTATTTTTAATAGGAGAAAAAATGACCCCACCGGGAGTCGAACCCGGGTCTTAGCCGTGAGAGGGCTACGTCCTGGGCCACTAGACGATGGGGCCATAAATGGCTGGGAGACTAGGATTCGAACCTAGATAGACGGATCCAGAGTCCGTCGTCCTGCCGTTAGACGATCTCCCATCAGTTCTCGGAATAATAAATATACGAGTCTCTCTCTTATGCTCGTATATATTAATACCTTCCCATTTTGAAGAAGGATTGTTATTCTTGATATGAATTGCTCTCAGATCATCTCTAACAATAATCTTCTTAAACTCATAATTCTGACTTGCCCCTGTCAGTTTTTTATAAAATTTGATAGTCTCTGCATAATTTCTGGGGCTTCTATATCTACAATCTTCGATCTTCACTGCACCTTCCGGGAGAGGAGCTACATTACAGTTGTCCTTTTCCGCTGCAACAAGCGGGATAGAGATTATAAGAAAGATTAATAAATGGACAATTCTCCGCAACATAGGAAGGGGAGATATATACTTTCATTTGGAAAAGGTCAAGAGAATTATTAATTGGTGTTGATGCAGATTCAAAATATTATCTTTACCACTTTCAGATTCTTAAAATGGCAATTAGAATAACCATTTATTCAACCAGGCTGCACGAACAGCCTGAAGATTCTCCTCCTTCTGTCTCTCCACCTTTGTCTGTATCTCCTGATACATCATTGCTTATCGCATCATCTATTCCACCATCTGTACCTGAATCAATATTTGCATCCAATATCGCATCTGTAATTGAATCTCCTGATACATCGCTTATAACATCCTTTGATTCCACATCCTCCATCGTATCCTCTTTAATCGTGTCTTCAAATAAAACATCTATTCCACCATCTTCACTTATAATTACATCCTCATACAGACGGGCAATATAGTTCCTCGTCTGACCGCCTATGGTTGTAAACCAACCGCCTACTATCACTTTT